>DATNQB010000067.1 GCA_036702875.1 Oculatellaceae cyanobacterium
GTGCGATTCGTTGGCTAGAAACTAGAACCTGCAAAGGTTTTAGAGGATTAGCCGACTGATATCAGTCTATCGTATTGACTGAAAATCAGGATAACTGAGTGACTTTGAGGGTGAGAATCCCTCCCGTGTAGATGCCATGTGAAAGCACACAAAGCGCAGGTTAAACTGCGTCCCCTACGGTAGCGATGCCATCAATCCGTAAAGCGGGGGTGAAAGCCCTTCCACACTCCTAGTCCAAGGTAGTGCGGGGCAAGCAAAAGAATCCATGAGTAAAGCATTACGCTTGAATCCACGATTGAACCATCGTGACGCCCAACCAGCCAAAAGGAATGACAGGCTGGAGCCAAAAGGCAAAGGATAAGAGATTGGCGGTTGTTTCCCGACCAATAGCATCTCCAAATAAACCCGGTGGATAGTGGAACTCTAAAGATTCATAGTATGGTCACTCGGAACGAAGTAACCCCTCGTATGCTCTCTCGGAGGTCGAAGACCGAGAGTAGGTGCTAACCGGATGCTGCGAGTGGGTGGGATTGAGTCAGAAGCAAACGCCTTGCTGTAATGGCAGGGATAGGCTGACAGACTCACGGTGATAAGGAAGATAAAGTTGCAAGTAGTGAGTACATATGTCTAATACACAGTCTCAACAACTGATGGTGGAATGGAACAAGGTTAACTGGCGTAAGCTGGAAATCCGAGTTTATAAGCTCCAAAAGCGAATTTATCAAGCCTCTAGTCGTGGTGATGTTAAAGCAGTTCGCAGACTCCAAAAGACTTTGATGAGGTCTTGGTCAGGAAAGATGCTGGCGGTGCGTCGCGTGACACAAGATAACCAAGGAAAGAAAACGGCTGGGGTTGACGGGGTTAAATCACTCTCGCCCGTCCAAAGGTTAACACTGGTGAAAAAACTTGCGCTAAAGGGGAAGGCTATGCCCACTCGTAGGGTATGGATAGATAAACCAGGAACGGATGAAAAGCGTCCTCTGGGTATTCCCACGATGTACGACAGAGCGCTTCAGGCGTTAGTAAAACTTGCGCTTGAACCGGAGTGGGAAGCAAGGTTTGAACCCAACTCCTATGGATTCCGACCAGGGCGCTCATGCCATGATGCAGTTGAAGCAATATTTAACGCAATTAGGTCTAAAGCCAAATACGTGCTTGACGCTGATATTGCAAAATGCTTCGACCGAATCAACCACAGGGAACTACTCAAAAAGCTGAACACATTCCCAACCCTAAAACGCCAGATAGGAGCATGGCTCAAATCGGGGGTGATGGACGATAAGCAACTATTTCCCACATCTGAGGGTACGCCACAGGGAGGGGTCATTTCCCCACTATTGGCAAACATTGCCCTTCACGGGATGGAAGAACGGATTAAACAGGAAATGGAAACACTTCCAGGCAATAAACAAAAGAATTGTAGGGCTATAAGCCTAATCCGGTACGCCGATGACTTTGTGATACTGCACAAAGACATAGCCGTTGTCCAAAGATGTAAAGGGGTAATCTCTGAGTGGTTAAAAGGCATGGGTTTAGAACTGAAACCAAGTAAAACACGCCTTGCCCATACCCTAATTGAATATGAAGGGCAAGATGCTGGGTTTAATTTCCTGGGATTCAACATCAGGCAGTATCCAGCAGGTAAATACAATACTGGTAAATTGCCATACGGGAAACCACTTGGATTCAAGACACTCATCAAACCCAGCAAAGAGAAAATCAAGGTACATTATGACCGGATTGCAGGGGTAATAAACCAATACAAAACAGCTTCACAAGCTGCGTTGATAGCCCATTTGAACCCAATCATTAAAGGGTGGGCTAACTATTACCGAACAGTCACAAGTTCAGAAACATATTCTGGGTTTGACGCAAATGTGTACAAGAAGTTAAAAAGCTGGGCAAAACGCCGACACCCGAACAAATCAGGAGGATGGATTGCCGACAAATATTGGCAAACCATAGGCGGTGATAACTGGGTATTTGCAACCAGGCAGGAAGGGACAAACCCGCTGCGGTTACTTAAGCATGGCACAACTGAAATAGTACGCCATGTGAAAGTTAAAGGCGAAGCCAGTCCTTATGATGGCAACCTGATGTACTGGAGTACAAGAATGGGTCAGCACCCTGAAGTATCCAAGACGGTGGCAACACTGTTAAAGAAACAGAAAGGAAAGTGCGCCCACTGCGAATGGAATTTCACAGAAGATTCGGTGATAGAAGTTGACCACATCATTCCTAAGTCGCAAGGCGGAAAGAATGAGTACAAAAACTTGCAATTACTTCACCGACATTGCCACGATAAAAAGACTGCTAGTGATAGAAGTCTCGGTAAAAAATCTGACTGCAATAGTGTCAAACCTAAGCCCAAAAAAACGGGTAATCAGAGGTACTCATGACCATTGGAGCCTTATTACTGAGGAGCCGTGTGAGGTCGAAAGTCTCATGCACGGTTTTGAAGACGAGTGGTTCTCGTGAGGGAATCGCTTAGTTTAACA
>DATNQB010000068.1 GCA_036702875.1 Oculatellaceae cyanobacterium
TGAAAGCAGGTTTGATAAAATTCAGGTAACATAATGTCTTTTTCGGTCTTGGTCACTAATCGAGACCGATATTTTTTACCATACAATGCTCTGCGCGAAGCGCAGAGCGAGTTTCGACGGGGTTGTCACCCCGTCAAATAATCCCTTTCCGCAGGCTATGTTCTACTGACTTGGCTAATGTGTTAAATCAACAAGGATTACAAAATATCTTAGAAAATCCTACAGTTGTATCAATGGCACAAGGAAGCCCAGGGGAAGCTAGCGCCCATTATGAAATGTTGTCATCTATTCCCAGTGAACTACTTACTTCCTTAGTAACCCCGCCCAATAACACCTTAGATGCTTTATCATTAGCTCTTCAAATAGACCAAACATTAGAGTTTTCCCAACAGTTGTGGTTGTTAGATTATTTGCAACATTTATGGTGGCATTCTCTCAAGCTTCCACATTTACTGAAGTCACTTTTAGCTGCGAAAGAGGCACTTTTAAAATTGGCACAACCTCGCTTGGTTTGGGAAGTTAACTTGTTAAATTTATAGAAAAAAGAGGAAGGGAAAAAAGGAAAATTTGTTGGGTAAATAATTTACGTAATAAAATAGCGTGAGTTTTTACCCACAACCCAAGCAATGTGTAAAAAAAATTGCTCACCCCTTTTTCCTCCTTTTTTCAATACAAGTGTATTGAATTCTGAAGAGGAATAACCTGAGTTATTCTCCTCAAAAGTTAATATTCAAGCTAACAATTAAGCACTTGAGGTACTCCTAATACTGGGCAGGGACAATCCTTTTCTAGTTGCTGAATTAAAGGGTGATTTATCGAGTTGCATCCCACAAAAAGTAGTACAGCAGCTTTTTGAGTCACTAAATTGAACAGGGCATGGGAAATAGAGCCAAACTGAAGATGCAATTCTAGGCAATCTTTCCATTCATCAGCTAAATATTGAGCCTGCTGTAAAACTGATGATGCTGTTGGTTTAATAAGTTCTAAAGTGGCGTTACTTTTTTGAAACTCAGGTTGTCTGAGTAAAGGAGCGTAGGTTTCAAAATTAGGTAAATTTCTCAAATTAATCAATAAATCACCACTATCAAAAGGCTGATTAATTTGAGATGTTTCCACAACATAAACAACATGAACGGTGACAGCTTTTTGAGTCACTAAACGTGTTTGATGAGCAATCCATAATGTTAAATCCAGTGCTGTATTGCTTTTGGCGGAACCATTGTAGCCAACAACTAAATTAATTGCTTCGCCCACTTGTTCATCATTAGAAATAGCACTTGCTCCTGGTAACAAGACCATCTCTTGTGTCAAGCCACTACAGTTTAAAGCACCTTCGAGGCGCATCAGCATCGGTTTAATTTTCACAGTTGTACACTCTCTTAAACACAACAGCATTAAGAGGTGGGTCAAAATTGGGATTTGATTACTAAGCTATCAAGTTGATATCCCATCAGGAGACCCCCAAGGACAACTGCTGGTAAAAGCTTGCGTCTTTGGTTCTCCTTCCAATGCCGACGGAGTTAGCTGACGGGCTAAGACTGGAAGGTGTCTTTCTCCATAGGAGATTCGCCCCAAAAATTGGTTCCTCCGCTCCAAATCCAGTTTTTGACTCAGCAAGTCTTACGCTGGTTGAATTAGGCTACCCACTTCATTATTAATGATGGTTTAGTTCACGTAATTAGTCAACCAAACTTAATTTAATAAAATACTTTTATATGATTTAAGCTGGCTTCTACCCTAGGGAGAAATTTTACCGTCAAATAACTCTTTCTTTTTAAACTTGCTTACGCAATCAGGTTTGTGGTATTTATTTTCTCCAGACTATCATGCCTAGAAAAAGCCAAGTTTTAGAAAAATCTGCTGCGACTCAACCTCAAGAACCAGAAGTAAAAGCTGTTGCTGTTGAGGATATACAAGTTTTAGAAAATGCTGACTCTTTTCCAGCAGAATCTCAAGCTAATTCAGATATTTGCATTCTCAAATTTTCGGCAGAAGTTGAAACCTTCAACTCCAAGCTATCAATGGCAATGTTAGCAGTACCAGCACGCCCTACACACCCAGCTTTAGCTAATGTACTCATAACCGCAGATGCAGGGCAAGTAACAGTTGTAGGATTTGACTTGAATTTAGGCATAAGCATCTCTTTTGATGATGTTTTAGTAGAGACACCAGGAACAATTGCACTTCCCGCTAAGTTGTTGCAAAACATAGTGTCTAGACTACCTCAAGGCAAAATTCAAGTAGAAGCTTATAACAAGCATGAAAAAAAAGGATTAGTTGTTTCGTTAGCTTCTGCTAGTGGTGAGTATCTTCTTACTGGTTCAGTAAAAGAAGAATGGGCTAATTTTCCAGAGATTAATTCAAGCATTCAATTTACTCTAAAATCTGCGTATCTAGTAGCGGCGTTACGTGGCGTTTTATTCGCAGCAGCTACTGATGAAACCAAACAAATAATTACCGGAGTTCATTTCACATTTAATGCAGAAACAATTGATGTAGCAACAACTGATAGTCATAGGTTAGCAGTAGCTTATATTGCTAATGACCATGAAAAGCTGGAAGTGGGGGGAGATGTCCTAGAATTCACCATACCTGCTGCCCAATTGCAACAACTGGAAAGGATTCTGTCTAACGGTGATGAAGAAACAGTTATTGTCCAAATTGCTGACAGCAAAATTAACTTTAGCATTGGCACAACAAAATTAACTTGTCGCTTGCTAGAAGGTCAATATCCACCTTATCAACAACTGCTGCCAACTCAATTGAAAACAGCAGTTCAAGTTGCTAGACGACCACTGATAGATGTACTAGAACGTTTAGCTGTCTTGGTCACTAAACAACCTGTACTTGTTGTTAACTTTGATCCTGTAGAACAATTAATCAAGCTAAGTGTTTCTGCCATTGATATTGGTACTGGTGTGGAAACAATAGAAGCACAGATTGAGGGTGAGAGTTTGCGAATTGGCTTGAATATTAAGTACTTGTTGGTGGGCTTGAAGAAACTGGATACAACATTAGTTCAACTGCAATTCAATGAACCTAATACGCCTATTATTATCTCTCCCATTGATAGCACCATATCAATCCTCCAGCTTTTAATGCCTGTGCAAATTCCTTAAAATTTCTACTTCCCTACCTCTCCCCATTTCTCTTTGTCATTAAAGATTACCCACTAACACAACTCTTTGTTGAGGTATTTGATGAAGTATTCAGCGTCAATTGCTATTACTTTAATTGACCCAGATTGTTAATTTTCGCTACCTGCACGTTGGGGAAGTGATTTTCAAATATATGCCATTGAAATTATTTATGTCAACGGTAAGATAGCTTTTTGTCTGCATCTTTCTCCTCTGCAATCACCGCAGATAAACCCTTTCATTCAGGGATGCAAGAGTTGTGATTGTCACACTGACTTTCCTTATTACTATTTGCCTTGTTTATCAAATTCTATTCCCCCGGCAATTGGCAGTGCTTGGGGAAGTTTGTGGAGAGTATCTGAGTGCCAAAAAGTGTTGAGAAAAGCTTATGTCGGCAACGAAGGATATTCATTAAATTGGTATTGGCGATTAACACTTAGTAGTAGAAGAGAGCCAATTCAATTACTGACAAGTAGCTAATTTTTCCTGACATAATTCTTGTGCTAAGAGAAATGATGGTTGATCCCGTCATTTCTTTTCTTGCTGTTTATTGGGATATTAACAATGAACTGCTCTACTATTTCAATCACATCTAACTTGATTAACATCATAAATTTACCTGAAGAGCAGCAGCATATAGCATCTTACAGAGTTAATCAAGTTTTACATCCAATATTACAATCATCACCTACTGATCCATTCCGCAAAGGAACCCTTGTTACCAATAAAAAATACTTTGGTATTGTCTCCAAAGTCAAGCCGAATTCGGATACTCCTATCAAAATTAGTTGGTGGGAACCTGGTTCGGAAAAGGTATCCGAACAACTATGGTATTCATGGGAACTTTTACGAGTATTAAAGATTGAACCACTACCTTTGCTAGTTCCACAAAAAACATTTTTGATTATCCCAGAAAGAACGCTTGTAGTTACTGATAATGGTGATTTAATTCAATTTACTACCACTGGGTTTTGGTTGAAAAGCATTGATGAATCTGGGTATCATCTTCTTAATCAAAATGAATATTGGCTATTTCCGCACTTGAATTTTCCAGGGATACCGTTTGCTTGCGTTAATACCTTGCCTTCAAGAGCAGCTATTGAAGCGGCTCAACGACTTAATTACTTTCAATTAAAAATAAAAGCTGATTTATGGTTAACAAGTAATAATTTTGGACAAATTCTTGAGCAGGTACATTCCCACATTATCAGCGAAACTTGTCTCAAATCAGCTTTGATAAAAAGTGAGCATTTGCTAGGAGAAGATTGGATACTAACTGATTTGCAAATAGCTTGGCAAGCTGCTTTCTCCTCTTATTTAGATGAGCAGAAACGTCTATTCGGATTATGGGGATTCAAAGTTGGTGCGCGGGTAGTCTGCTCTACTACCAAATACCAATTTAATAGTTCTTCGCCATGTGGCTACGATTATCAGTTTGGTACTGTTACTGCTCTAGAGCTAGATGCCGATAAACCTGTGGTTATTCGCTGGGAGCTAACAGAATGTACAACCAGCTATGACCAACAAGAACTTGATAATAATTCGATTAACATTGTTAACCAAATAGTAAAACTATCTGATTATGTTAGTTATGAAGTTAGTACCGATGGGAAATTATATCGGGCAATTATTGGGATAAAAGCGAAAAATATTGCTAATTATTGGAGGCGATATCTCCAAAAAGAATTAGGACTTCTCAGCCAACTATTACCTAATTACCATGCAGCCGTTGAGTATCTTGGCTCAAGTATGAAACACAAGTATTTTTATTTGGCAGAACAACCTCGTCAGAAAACTTTTAAAGCACGCTTGAGGCATTTGGAAAAGGTTGCTAGTTGGGATTTAGGAAAACGGTTTTCATGAGGCAGAGGGGCAGGGAGCAGGGGGAAGAGGAATTGGTGCAGGGTGCGGGGTGCAGGGGGAATTAATGTTTGATTAGCCAGGAGACTTTTTTGATAATTCAAATATTGTCATAAATCAATCAAATGCCATAATATAAACTTCCAAATTTTTATGGATTTTAATCGGTTGTTTCTCCATTTCCTTACCTTGATGCACGGAAATTTGCTCTTCAGAGATATCAACTTAACTCTAATTATCCCCCTGCACCCTGCACCCTGCCTCTTCATCGGCTTACGCCGAACCAGTGAGGAAGGTAATGAAACTTTGACTAATGTCGGATCTCGCACTCAACATAACCACCATTATATCGCTGACATATTACCACCAAAACCACTAGAAATTTGCGGAACTATTACAGATGACATCAACATCATTAAGAAAGCTAGCTGACGCTCAAGTAAGAAATAAAGCAGCAGGAGGAGACTTCCTTGGCTGTATAATTGGTTGGCAGATATCAACTGATATTCGCATCACCCACACAGATTTAAAAACAACTGCTATTAATTGTCAAATCCCTGAAAAATTCATCCCAGCAGCAGTCAAGCCTACCAAAGCCTTCAAAAAAGCTATAAAAAAACTTCAAGCCAGTGCCAAAGAGCAAGAATTGTTATTGCGATATATAGGTAAAAAATGTCTTGATGATGACAAAGAAATTACTGTGGGAGTAGTAGAAGAAACCGCCGACATCTCCCAGTCAACTCTCAACTATAATCAACTAGGGATAATTAAATATAGTGGAGGAATTATTGAAGCAGTAATTCCTAAGCACCAAAATTTGATTGATGAACTAGAAAAGTTATTTGACTTTTATCAGGAACATACTTCTGACGATATCCGCAAAATGCTGTTGATATTCACCTTGGAATGTGCTACTAGACTTACCCCTGGAGGTGGCAGCTATTTCGTACCTAGTATGTACACTACCTTGTTAAACTCACTCCGAAATTTCATCACTCAAATTGCTCAAAAATCCCCTAATTTTGCTAGTAAAATATTCATCTTAGAAACTTATGACTCTCCTCAGAACCAGACGGATTTAGCAGAAATTGCTACTAGCAATCTGGAAAGCGAAATTTTGGAATTAGCGACGGATTTAGATAACTTCTTAGCAGAAGCCAAAACAACAGGAAGTAAGTTTAAAAATGGCTTGACATTAAGAATGACACAAGCTCAAGAATTGAGAAGCCGCGTTCAGGCTTTTGCTAATGTTCTGAATTTTCAATCTACATTACTGGAAAATAGATTAGCGGAAGTTGAAGATGCCATTGTGGATAGAATTAATCATCGTCCCCAAACTGACCAGTAGTAGCATATGTGTTGACAATCAGACAGGGTTTTGATGCTGATTCGTTAGTGATAAAAGCCGATTGCTCAACTTGAATACGTCAATTAAATTTTCCAAAATAACTTGCCAACAACACAGAGAATCTTTCTCTAATGTGTTGTTGGCATGGTTGTACTTATTAACATTAGTGATAAATTGCTCATGATTAGCACAACAATAGTTAATAACGGTCAATCCCCCGCATCACCAACATTAAACTATCAAAAACAATTAGCTGATTTGCAAAAAGAACTTAATGCAGTTTTTCTCGAACGAGGGGAATTAATTAAGTTAATGCTCACAAGTATTATTGCCAAAGCTAACGGCTTTATGGGTGGCCCTCCAGGTACAGGAAAAACCCAGCTAACTAAAGCTGTAGTATCAGCATTTGGAGGTTTCAGTTTTTATTACCTACTTAATTCCACTACAACCCCTGATGAAATTATTGGTGCAATTGATTTAGTCGCTTTGCAAAACGGACAATTTCAAAAGGATTTAGACCGAAAGTTAGTTACAGCAGATAGTGCTATTTTTGATGAAATTTTCAAGGCTAATTCTCCCGTGTTAAATAGCACTTTGGGTATTATCCTTGACAAAGAATTTGTTAATGGCAAACAGACAGTACAATGTCCGTTAAACTCGTTATGGGGTTGCTCAAATGAACTTCCACAGGATGAAAGCTTGGCAGCATTGTGGGATAGATTAGCACTACGGTTTTGGGTTCACGATGTAGCACGACCAGCTAAAAAGATCTTGATGATGCGACGAGCTAATGTCGTTGCCACACCTAAAATTACTGTGCAATTTACCTTAACTGAACTTCAAGATATCCAGCTTGAAGCGATCGCCACACAAGTAGACGAAACAATAATTGATTGCATCCTAGATATCTCAGGCGTTTTGGAGAAAGATGGCATCACAGCTTCAACTCGCAAACATCAGCAAATCATTGATTTAATTCGATGTTATGCCTATGTGTGCGGCGATCGCCTGGTTGATGAAGAGCATTTAGAGGTGCTAGAGCATATTTTCTGGAACAAACCAGAAGAACGAGCAGTTATCAAGAAAGCTATCAAGCAATTTGGTAATCCCCTCTCGACTCAGGCGCAATCAATTTTAGAAGCGGCACTCCAAGTACAGGCACAAATCACTCCGCCCAGTGCTGGTATGAATCGCGGTCAATGGATGCGGGATATCGGCAGTATTGATATGCAATTGGGAGAAATGGAAACCAAGCTAGAAGAGATGATTGATTCGACACAGAAAGTCAAAAGAGTCAAGAAAGCACAGCAAGTCAAACAGCAAATCGCCGATATGCGTGAGCAGATTCAAACCATGATCCAAAAAGCCTATAACTTACCCAGCAAGTAGAGAGGCAGGGGAGACAAGGGGACAAGGGGACAAGGGGAGGGGGGGAGGAAGGCTTATTTCTTAATTAACCAAACTGAAGGATTGTTGATCATGGTTACTAATCCCCCTATAACCCTGTTGTAAGTTCCGTAGAGTTCCCGACCTATTTCGACATCTAAGTAATTGCATTTAACTGCAAATTCAATCCATGTTTGAGTTTCAGCAGCTTCAGATAGCTCCTGCGGAGCCGCTACGCGAACACAATCACTAAGTTTGGCTATAAAAGCTCCTTCATACCTTCTCTTTCTCCATGCTTCTGCTAAATTGGCGCAAACAGAACGCGATGATCTACGAATTTGGTCAGTTAATGAATAACGCTCTTCAACAGGAAACTTTTTGGAATATTCAAAGATTTTCATAGCTGTATCAAAAGCCATTTGATAAACTTCCAAATCCTGATGATTTTTTATTGATTCTCGCGCCATCTTTTCTACTCCTTATTGTTGGACAAGGGGAGGGGGAGATGGGGGGAGGGGGAGATTTAGAGAAGTTTAAGATATTGAGAAACTATCAAAGATTTTTTAGATGTCGCGCCATTTGTGAATGGAAGAACAACACCAGATGTATCCTTGCGCTTGTCACCCCATCCCCTTGTCCCCCCCTCCCCTTGTCCCCTTGTCCCAAATCACAATTCTCTACACACTTTCCTATCATGTACAAATTCAACCCAGATCCCAATCAACTAGCTTACGAAGTATCAAAGTGGGACGCTCTGCAATGGGAAGACTATGCAGACGCTCACCCAGAAACTCAAAAACCTATTAATACTGGAAAGGAGAAAATACCAACATTTGAGATCTTTGCCACTGAGATATTCCATAGACTTTATGCACCCGAACCAAAGCCTTTAGAGAACCCGCGTCCTGAAGATGCTTGGGCTGTGCGATCGCACTCCCTCCTTACCGAACTACCAGAATTTGATTCGCTACTAACAACGATTGTTGTTGAAGCTATCGGTGACAGCTTTAAAAAATGGCTTTTAGCAGGTGTTGGCACTACTAAATTCTCCGACCATATAGCCAAAAATTTGGCCAAACCTCGCACGCCGTTAACCAACCCTCAACCAATGCGGCAGCAAACGTTAGCACTAAAACGACAAATTAATTCACTCAGTAAAGAAGCACCAGATGCAGAACTTGACGAAAAAGATCCCCAAAAAACTGAAGAAATTAAACAACGTCTTGAGGAATTAGAACAAGAGTTGAAAAACGTCATTAATGAGGGCAAAAAAAGTGTGGTCACAGCCCAAAAGTATGCAGAACGTCTAGAGCAAACTGGCATTGGCTTAAAAGCTGTTCTGGAAGAGGCACTAGAAGCCGCACAGGAAGCGGTTGAAGATGCAGCGATAGCTTTGAGTGCCTTTGGGTGGGGTGATGGGAACGGTTTCGGTTCAAAGGGCATAAATTCGGAACAAAAAATCCAGTTGGCTAGAAGAGTTGCACAGAACAAGAAGTTGCAGGAAATAGCCAAGCTTGCCGGACGTATGAAGTTGCTTGCTGCATCTAAACAACGCACCAAAACGACTGAATTAGCGACGGAAATCTACTCAGTAACTACTGGTAACAATTTAGCTCACCTTGTCCCTTCGGAATTGATGAAGTTGGTTGTACCAGAACTTAAGCCACTGTTTATTAAAGGTTACTCGGAAAAATCGCTACTGCAATATCAACTTAAGTCTAAAGAGAAACAAGGACGTGGCCCAATTGTAGTATGCCTTGATTCTTCCGGTTCAATGTCAGGAGCAAAGGAGGAGTGGTCAAAAGCAGTAGCTATAGCATTACTCACCATTGCCAACCAACAAAAACGTACCTGTCGAATTCTACATTTCTGCGAGGATGTTTGTCGCGTTGATGATTTTCAAAAGGGTCAACTTGACCCATTAAAACTTGTCGATTGCATGGAATGTTTCTACAACGGCGGCACAAGTTGGTCAGCACCATTGGATAGCGCACTTGCAGTAATTAAATCAGAATCACATTACAAAAATGCCGACATTATTCTGATTACTGATGACCAATGCAGCGTCTCCGATACCTGGTTAGAAAGCTTTAAGCAATCTCAGAAAATATTAGATTTTAGCACCTTTGGCATTATGCTCGGCAGTTCTAATACAACAGCACTGGCACAGATTTTGGATACCGTTATAGCCATCCCTAACCTTGAGCAAGATCGAGAAATTGAAACGGTATTTGCTATTTAGAAATCAGCAGAAAATTTAAAAAATGGTTAACATCATCAGAAAAATTTGCCTGGAGTGCAAAAATGATGCCACTAATACCTACAAGTATTGGCAAGCCGAAATTGATGCTGACAACTACTATCTAACTGTAACTTGGGGAAGAATAGGGACAAGAGGACAGAGTAAAACTCATCAATGCAATAGTCTCACCGATGCCCACGACAAACTATCACAATTAATTCGAGCAAAATTAGCTAAAGGATACGAAGAATTAGTACAACAAAACCCCATCCCCAAAAATGAAAAAAGTATCAATACTGGGAGAACTAAAACAATCGAATTAAGTCAAATAAATGCAGCATTATTGCTTATTGAAGCTATGCGCCCCTACGTCAAAAATGGCAATTTTACCAAATCGAGTTACGCACAAATGTTAAATGATTTCGACGAATTAGCACCATTTTTGAATATTAAACTAGATCCGTGCAGTGCGTTTAGAGATATCGAAAGCTTGGAACAAGCTAAAGAAAAACTCTTGCTCCTCCAAAACTATACCCAGTAGCTCAATAGTTATTAACTTGAGGGGCTAGATGTGTTCCTCAAGTTAGTTATTTTTAGAAATAGTTATAATTTAGAAAAACTCAAGTAATTCACCAGATTAGTTAGAGCGTAAAAACCACAATAATAGTTCCCAATAGAAATTGCCAAAAAGTAGAAATCTTAACAAATGGACAGAACAATAATGCTGCCACTATTGCACGCATACCTAAAAATATTCCCCCATGAAACAAGGCGATCAGCCCTAAAACCAGCATAATCAAACTCACAATATAACCACATACTTCTAAAGTTATTTTCAAAAAATTACCAAACTGTTTTGAAGATAAAAAACTTAACATACAACGGTTCCCCCTGTAAGCAGGTACATTAAGCGACCTCAACATTTAAAAAACTGGTTTGCTTATTGCTGTTACTGTACCTCATAACAGCAGAAACTGCTGTAAGAGACAGCACTATCTGGAGACACACAATTTAGTCTTTAAGCTGTTGAAAAAACTCTGCGCTTACGCGCATATAGCGACGATAAATTTAATAATAAAACAAAAATGTCTAATCATGGTAAACACAACAGATGAAATAGATGAGCGATGGCTGACACCAGAAGAAGCTGTAGAAATAGGTAATTTGTCTATCAGTCCACACACACTCCGCAGCTATCCTAGTCGCAGTGAATCGAAAGAATCAGCCGAGGAAAAATTTCAAAAAGTTGGGCTATTGTTTAATCGAGAACTTTGGCGACAAAACCAACCCTTTCTCAAGCTAATAACTGCGCCCAATGAAGTAACTGATTTACCAGATAAAGACGACGATGAAAATGATAATAATGAAGATGAAGTTGAGTCAGAAGCTACTAACAATGAAATCAATGAGTCCAATAGTGCCACTCAGGAAAATCCCAAAGAACTAACTTTTGATAACTGCAAGATTATTATCCAAATTGTACTCTATCCTAGTAGTGCAGAAAACGATAACTCTTCTGAAGGATTACTAAATCGTGATGTCCTCATTTCAGTAGGAAATGAAGGTGATTTTCCGTTGGGTAGAAAAGTACATTTGAGCGATATTACAGAAAATTTACCATCAGTAATAACTGAAATGTTGTCAGAGCTAAAGCAATCAATGCCTGCCAGAAACGTGCGACAACTGCTACGCAACTCCCAAACCAATAAGAAGCCAACTCGCCTACATTCTCAATCATCTCTGACAAAACCAAGTATTTCTCAACCAGATACAGTACCACTAAAAAGCACTATTCAACTTTCATTGTTTTAGCTACTAGGAGAAAAAGTCAATGCTTTGTTCATTAGAAGGTCAAGTTTTTCCTGTAGAAGATAATATTGCTCAAGATGATGAGAAGCTGAAAGATTTTTTGCGACCACATATTCCTAATATCGAATCAGCACAAATATTTAGAAATGCCGATAAACCTGTCGAGATTATCCTCAAAGCAGGTACAAAAGGTGCGAGTAAACCAATACAAGCATTAATCTCCTCACCGGAAGAAATTAATCCAGCCGTAGCAATGAATTGGGTGCTACAAAATCTGGAAAGAAAAGGTGAACTGCATCCTTTAACTTTAGCATCAATGTATCCTCAAATAGCTAATGCGATCGCGACTGGTGAAGAACAACTGAAGCTGTTTCAAAATAGCCTGCAAGCCTTACAAAATGCTACTACCTCTGCAAGTATTGTTACTCCACTAGGTTTTTAGTGTAATCGCTATGCAACATCTACTTTCTTTAACGAAATCCCTAGATAAGTTGCGTTTTTCGCTACCAAATCTCTTACCTGCATCGGGGCTAGAAAACCTGAATAGATGGCACACACCATCAGCTTTATTGTACCTTTATCAAGAGTTTTTTCCAGAAAACTGGTACGCCTCTAGTAGTAGCTTATATCCTCAAGAACCAGATATTCACAGCCCCAGAGAATTAGAATTTATCAACAACGTTAACCAACAACTTTTTCCACTTGATGAATGGGATTTAGAATTAGCTAATTCTCAAGAACAATACCTAGACCGTATTCCAGTTCCAGCATTAGGAATAGATTGGGCATATTGCTTATCTAATGAAGAAATGTCTCTTGATGAGTTAGAAGTTCCCTTGCAATTATTACTGCCATTAACCGACTGTGGAAATTATGCTTGTATTTCTTTAGGTGCAAATCAATGGTACACAGATGTTTGGGAGATTAATCTTCAACAATTACCATCACGTTCGTGTATTGATGAAAATCTCCTCAACTCCTTATGCGCGGTATATGGAGAACCAATAACTTTTCTCTTGGAAGTCCTTAATGTACTTGACTACAACACTAACAATCCTTTACTAGATTTCAGTCATGAAACGGAAGAAGCTAAATGGTTTGATTGGAATCCTGAAAATTTACGTACTTTAGCACAAGCTTATCAAGAAGTACCACCAATATTGGAGCGAGTATTTGCATTGTTTGAATGGCTTGAAACTGACAATAGTAACTTTCATCAAATTCTACAGATATGGAACAACTCAGTGCGGAAGTTTTGAGAGAAGTATTACTTGCATCTCCTCGTCCACTTCAGTCGATTAAAGCCGAGTTATTGCTATTAGATGGATTGTACTTACTACATTACCGCGATGGTGATGCTGATCAATACAAATTTCTCTCACCCGACTCAGTACGTGCAGCTTTTGAACATGAGGTAATTGATTCAGGTTGGATTAATTGCAAGATACAACGTTGGGGTAGTAGTACAAAAGGAAACTGGGTAGTGTTATTTGTAGAACCACAAAAACATCGTTTGGATTTAGGTGAGTTAGGTATTGTAACTACTGCACTTCCAGGTTTAGTGTTTTTTGGCTTAGGTAAGTCTTATTGGGTTTGGGCTGTCAATAGCAAGAAGTTTAACAGCCAAGATATTACCTACCACGCTCCATTACCCAATGTTTATGAGAAAAACGGTGCGATTTGTTGGGGTAGTGTTCATCCTCCAGATTGTACTACTCAAACAATTAATACTGCTTGGCAAATGTTTATTGAAAGTACCTTTAATTCTCATCTATGTCAGGGTAAATCTGTCAAAGAGAAATCAGATGTGAGAAAGATGCTGATTAAAGGTGCGGCTAAATATCCCGTTAAAGATTTAGTTGGCTACAGCTTAGTCTATCGCTACAACAGCACTTTAACTATTGATGAGTTAGTTACTACTCTTCTGAAACAATGAATAAGCCTTTATGTAATCACATCATTGCCACCCAACCATTACCACCCATTAATGCTTATTTGAAAGAATATATTCTAGCTGGTAATGGAGTTTTTCTTAGGGCTGTACGGCCAGAGTTGCAGGCATTAATTCCCATAGTTGAAACTGAAATTACTGGATTGCCTACACTTACGCCAACGGTAAAGTTATCTTATCCTCAAGTTCCTCAATCAATTGTTTTAAAGCTTTGGCAACACTCAATTTTGGCACGAAATCAATTAGGTTCACCTGTTGAAATTCTCTTTTATTTGCAGTGGAAAAGCAATCATTGGCAATATACAATTCCACCGCAAGAACAAGATATTACTCGCTGCACTCCTGTTGATACGGGTTTTGGTTCTGATTATGCTCAGGCTTGCATTGAATTACATAGTCATCATGCGTTGACTGCACAATTTAGTGACGAAGATGATGTAGCAGAACAACAATTTAGAATCTATGCAGTTTTGGGAGAAATTTTCTCTGGTACTCCCACGCTTTGTGTGCGCGTAGGTATCTATGGGCATCATTATCTCATTCCTGCTAGTTGGATATTTAATTTGCCGTCTTTTATCAAAGATGAATATTTCTCATGATGAATTTAGATACAAGTTACTCACAATCAACGCCACTATTACTCAAAAGTTGGCAAAAACTCAAAATTATTTTAGTGGGTTGTGGTGGGACTGGTTCTGCTGTTGCTAGTTCTATCGCTCGTATTGCTTATGTTTTGCAAGAGATGGGTAAGGAAGTAGCAATTATATTTGTAGATTTTGATGTTGTTGAACTGCATAATATTCCTCGCCAAAACTTCTGTAGGGCAGAAATTGGATTACCCAAGGCGCAGACTTTGGCTTTGAGGTATAGTGCTGCTTGGGGAGTTGATATATCAGCTATAAGCGATCGCTTTTACCCAGAATTAGCTGATTCTAGATACGAACAGTTGACGGTAATTGTTGGTGCTGTAGATAACGCTGAAGCTAGGCGTAGTATTTCTGGGGCGCTTGACAATAATAGGGATAATTCTTCGGTTTGGTGGTTAGATGCAGGTAACAGCTTTTCTTCGGGACAGGTATTATTAGGTTGTACTAATAATCCTGATGTTGTAGCCCAGTATGCTTTTAATAGTAGCAATCTAGCCAGTGTATTACCTTCCCCTTCTTTGGTACATCCAGAGTTATTGATTCCGTTACCGGAGTCGGATTCTTCCTCAAAATTGTCTTGTGCGGAAATAGTGATGATGAATGCACAAAGTTTGATGGTTAATCAAAGAATTGCTGTTGAGGTTGGTGATTATCTTTTACGGCTTCTTATTAGTAAGAATTTGCGGCGGTTTGCTACTTACTTTGATTTAGCTACAGGAACTGCACACTCCAAGTATATCTGTTCACAGGCAATAGATGTTTATAAGTACAAGTTAAAGGGTTAAAGAAGCAGGGGGGCAGGGAGCAGGGAGCAGGGAGCAGGGGGAGTAAAAAATCTTCACAAAAATCAAATGTTAAAACCTCAAATAAAGCTATTAAAGCAAGCACTTCGAGAATTACCATCATTTTGGCAGGTAATTCCAGTTCGAGGTAAACGTCCCATCGAAAAAGCTTGGAATCAAAAACCTTATACGCCTGCTCAACTATTCGAGCAACTTGAAGATTTTAATTGCACTGGTATTGGATTACTGACTGGTACTCCGATTGATAGAGAAGGCAATCTTGTCATCGCGGTAGATCAAGATGGTTGGGCGGCTTCAATTGTGTTGAATCAGCTAGCTAATGGCTATTTACCACCAACTTTGACTTTCACTTCCACTAAGCCTGGGCGCTGTCAACGCTTGTATAAGGTTTCACCAGACTGTAATTTACGTACACGTTGCCTTGCAGGTGGGTTGGAAATTAGATGTTCTGGTTTGATGTCTGTTTTACCGCCTTCTGTTCATCCAGAAACTCAATGTCCTTATCAATGGCTTCCTCAATGTCATCCTCTTGAGTGTGAAATAGCTTTAGCCCCTGATTGGCTGATTGGGTTGATGGCAGAAAGTGAACAGAAGGTTGATACGTATCAAAGGTGTCCTCAACCACCAATTCCTAATTCTACTAATTGCTCTCAATCTCACGCTAATTACAGAAAGATAGTTTTGGGGTTGCAACAATTACATCCATCTAGGGCTGATGAATATCATGAATGGATTCGCATTGGACTAGCGTTGCGCTCTGTTGGCGATGATTTATTGCCGCTATGGGATTGGTGGAGCCAGCAAAGTCCTAAGTACAACACGGGTGAATGCGCTCGAGTTTGGAATTATTTCAAGCCTCATTGCATCACTCTAGGTACGTTGTTTTACTTGGCTAAGATTGATAGTGCGAATTGTTAAGTCAGCAACAAATAACCACCCTTGCAGGTAGTACGATTTGTGCCTTATTAACAGAAACGCAATGGATAGTACAAATGTTATAGCATCAAATACTCTAACTCAAGAAGAACAAGAAGATCTCAATAATTGGTATGACAAACAACAAGTAGAATACTTAAAAAAAATTGCAGAACCTGAATCTATAGAATCGCAAGAATTAGACTATTACGCTGCTATGTACGGAAGTTGGGAAGCAGAAAAAGATTACTACTCACACGCTCATATGCAATGTGACCGATACGCCTATTGAATTAGCCTAAGTTGTAACTATTTCATAAAAGTTACAACGCTGTATTGCCATAAAAATTTAATGCCTAAAACTATGATACCTACAGAAATTAAGATTCAACCTACCAATGAAAACATTAACCAACTTACTCTCGTTCAGCTATCAACAGCAGCCAGTGAACTATGGGAAGCAATTGAACAATGTTCAGATGAAACAGAGCTTGAAAAGCTGTTGTATCAACAATTTGAACTGCAAGATTGGACTGAGCATAAAGTCGATGCTCTCGCTTTTGTCTATGACCAGCTTAAAACTGACCTGGAAGCATGGTTAGCCAGACTAGAAGCAGTAACTAAATTACACCTAACTGTGGTGGAAAAACGACGTAACCAGCTAGGGAAACTTAAAGAATACCTTTTACGCTTGCATAATTTGGGATTATTAGCAGAAAAAGTAATTGGAAAAGAAAGACGCATTCAATTTGTCAAGAATTCACGTCCTAATGTAACAGTAGATGAAGCAGCTTGTCCTGCTGAATTCCTTGAGATCAAGTACATTCCCCTTAAAGAGAAAATTATAGCAGCCCATGTATCAGGACAAGATATATCACAATTTGCTGAGGTGACAACCGGAAAGCACGTCCGCTTCTATTTTGAGAAAACAGGTAACAAGCAGAAGAAATAAACAACAGAGATCGCGTGGGGAAGTTGTGCGGCTCTTCCCCATATTTATTAATAGGAAAGTCAACGATGCAAGTTCATAAAACTACAGTAGTTAAAGTTAATCCTAATTCATTACGTTGTTGAAGAGCGTGATTGGGTGGAACGGGAAGTTCCTGAATTGTGCGATCGCTTACCTAATCAAAATCTTTGGATAGGGTGTGACTGGCATCATTATTACTGTGGATTAAAACATGGGAGAATCAGGTATAAACCAGTATCTGAAAATCCTTTTTATATCCTTGGTTATCAAGAAAGCTCTCCTACCTATGAAAATCATCATTAGATAATTATCAGAATTTAGTTTTCCAGTTTATTTTTTTAATATCACCTCTGCTCTAAGTAGAGGTTTATTTTTTCACTATATAGCTCTTGAAAATATATACGATTTCCATTAATCCATAATTTTATTTATTATAAATTTAATTTTGTTAAAGTTAATCTCCTATCCCACCTAAATCATGATTAACTTGTTGAGTATGAGATTTATTTGAACTACAGTTAATATTTAAAAATTTATCTTGTTCAGTAGAGGTAACTTTGTTAATTGCAGGTGATTGTCCCCGTGCGCCCATCCAAATCACTCCTCGATTACCAACACGATCGATAATTTGAATAGTGTCATCCTGGCGATCGCCAATTACTTTATATTTATTACCCTCACCAAAACACCCTACAGCAATATGAGGATCGCTTGACTTCCCTAAACTTCGAGTTGCTGCTTCTAACATTTTCGCTTCCCATAAGGGACGCTGAAATAATGGTGCAGAATTATTACTAATAGATGATGACTTAGTAGCAAGTTCAGCACTTACTTTATTAATGGTTTTCGCCAAAGAATCAGTAATTGCTTGGGCGTGTCCTTCTGGTAAAGAGTTTTGAATTTCCCATCCATACTGACTATGACAAGCAACAAACACTATCGAAGCTGAATTATCCCCTTTAGGAGAAACTGTAAAACTGATAGTGTTATGATTCACATCCAGTTCCCGCTTGTAGATATATTGCCCCCCTTCAATAGTAGATGTTCCTCTTAACCTCATTAATTCGTTCAACTTCTCAGCAATAAGAACACCTTGTTCAAGATCTGCCTGAGTTTGAGATATCGGCGGTTGAGTAATTAATTCGGGAAAAGGAACAATCTTGCCGTCAATATAATCACCCAATGGTTCCATCTTTAATCCCCAAACTTCTTTTTTATTCTGAAAATTTAAAAGCTCTTTTTCGCTATGCTTCTCTTGATCTGCCCATTGTTTTCTGTATTGTAGGTCATTAATCATACTTGGGGTAATACGGTACTGCTGCCCTACCCTAAAAGCTACTTGCAGGTTGTGTGTTGTTGCGATGGCAATATCTCCTTCCTTAAACCCATAAACTTTATATGGCTCATAAGTACGGGTAGTGTGGCATCTACCGTAACCGCGCATGGCATCAATACAGGTATTTACGGGCAATAAATTGGGTTCCCCATGTAGTTTCAAAGGAAACACCATTGGGATAGGTTTACCTGATATATGGATGTTTGAGTTATTTATTAAGTCGTTATTTAGATTTGATAGAGATTGTGAATTGCTGACAAGCTGTTTATGCCTCTGAATGAGTTGTTGTGCTGCGGCAATTACCTCTGGTGCAATAGCATCATTAAACTGAGGTGAATAATGTGGATACTTTTGGTGACTATTTAAAATTAACAGTAATTGTGGATCGCTGCTGGCTAGCGCACGTTTATCAGCTTCATTCAATTTTTCCAACAGTATACTTATTTCTGTATCTGAGCGGTGCTGCTGTAAATACCATGTTCCCAAATCTTGTTTTTTTATTGAAAAAGAATTAGCTAACTCTATAAATACAGATGACGGCGTGTATGTATTTATGGTGTTGGCGATCGCCAAATTAGAAACTTCTTTTTTTTCTCTGAAACCAGTTACAGACGAAGTAACAATATTATCCAAATCAACAGTAGTCATATCAACTTTTTGTTGCTGTGGAGTAACTACTAAATCTTGCTGCCCTACTGTTTGTGTAACTGTTTCATAATAAGTAGTAATCAATTCATGCAACTCTGACAAAGGTATAGCCAGATAAATTTCTTTTTCACCGTTTTGCATTTCCTCATTTTTATAAGGAAAATGCAAAGTTTGTTCAATTATCTCTGTCCGCTTATCGTTCATTCCTGCTAAATCAACACAGTAATAATATTCATATATCTCTCCTGTTTGATTTCGCTGTAGAAAACATTTACAACCAAATCTATCTATAATTTCTTCAGTTATTTTGTGTATATGATTGCTGAAATTATTTTTAATATCTTCTAATAAAATTACCGATGCTTCTGGAACATAGCTACTATTTAAATACTGTACATTTAAATCTGGTACTATATAATTAGGCTCAAATACCTGTATATTTTGCTCGTAGTCTTCAAATAACTTAAAAAAGTTACTGTCTAACCCTATCTGGATAGCATCATCAAAATCAACAAACAATGATGGTGTCTGATACTTTTCTGCTAAAATTGGTTGTAATTGTCTAATTATTTGAAATTTTACTTTTTCTAACTCTTCTGTTTCCAAATTATCCCGCGTCCACTCTAGAGGATATTTGACAGTTTGAGGATCTACCTCAACAGTTGCATAATTAGCCAGAGCATAACTAGCAGTCATTTTCAATTTCGCACCATCAACTTGTACTCCAGCAGCATCTAATACTGAACATAATTGCTCAAAGCTTTCTTTTTCAATGATTCCCAGTTTTTTACTATTAATCATCACAAATCCTGTTAGCTTAGTCGCATCGTCTTTTTGGGGTTGAGTAAGAACAGTAATATCAACTTCTTGACCTTGCCACTCAACATCCTTATAGGCATATCTTGATGTGTGAGTTACTTTTAGTTGATTCCCTTTTTTCGATGTTAGTTGTAAAACCGAACTTTCTCCTGAAATAATAGTAGCTGTTGCTCTTGTGCCTACAGGTAATTGGGCAGACTCGTCACCAATAGCGCCTAGCCTTTTTCCTGAAGCAATTATCCATCGTTGTACCTTACCAGTTTCTATATTAGGTAAAAGTTCTACAGCTATATCAACTTTTTCCTGATTCCATTGTTTACTTTTCCACTCATTTAAATTTTTTTGAGTACCTACAACTGTCAAATTAGTAAATTGCAATTGCTCTAAGCGTGAAACTATTTGTTTATTAAAAATGGCAAAAGCTGCACCAGTGAAGTTTTTACGTTCAATATCAATCCTTTCTTCTTTAGTCTTTTTAGGATCGTTATATTGCTGCGTAGACATCTCCCACATTGCTGCTGCTATAAACTGCTTTTGATGTTCGGGAATACTGGTATATAACTCCTCAGCTTTTTTAGCTAGCATCCTCACCACTGCTTCTTCATGCTTCTTGCTATACCCAGGAATTATTTCTATATTTAATGTCTTGAGATCGAGATAATTATTTTTTTTCTGAATACCTGCTACAGCTTGAAGAATTTCATAATTTTCACGATGCGATTTATCGGTAAGATATCCAATTTGCTTTCTTAAGGGTGCTTTTCCATCTTCTTTCATCTGCACCTTTCCGGTAGATAAATCAATAGTAGCAGCAGTAACCTTCCACCTACCATTGTTATCGTCTTTAATTAACATGACATTATCTAATTGGTTTAAATTAAATAATTGAGGATGCCTTAATTGTTCTTGGGTTAAAGCAATTTTTAATTGATTACCCTTAGTTGATGTCGCTATCAATTTTAAATAGGGTTTATTTTCCATCAAATTTATTTCTTGATGAATTTGAGATAATTCCAATGCCAGTTGATTATATTCATTTCTCAAGGCTTTGGCTGTCTCTTTTTGGGGTTCTGTAGATTCTATGCCTTTAAATAAATTCTGAAAATGTGAGATGCGACGAGGTATTAGGGAACTTTCTTTGAAGACACTATTAGTAGCTTGTACTAATGAATCAATAATTCCATGAGTATTACTCTCAATTGCTTTTTTTAGATAAACTTGTTCAAGTTTCCTATCCCTTAACCAATAAACTGGTTGTTGACAAACAGCCTCGCAAAATTCTAACACTGCCACATTAGAGCGGTTAGCACTTTTACCAGATTGCACTTCTATTTCTAGTTGGTTAGCTAAGATACCAACAACATCTTTAAAAACACTCTGCGCGATCGCAATATTGTTATTACATTCTGCTGGTGTTAAAGGATTATTTTGGTATTGCTCCGAGATAAACCTTGAATGTAACGACGCTAATTTTTTTAACCTATCATCATTTAAAACATTACATTCTTCGGGAACTGATGATAAAAATTGAGAATTTTCAATTAAACTTTGAGATAACTTAGACAAAAACCGCTCTTTTTCCGCATCAGGGATTACCCGACACTCGCTCTCTAAAGCGATCGCCTTCATAGTATAGTTCGCCACCAAGCCTACTTTATTGTCCATCGCCGCCAGGGCAATCTCCTCAAAGGTCATTCCTTGATATTTAGCTTTCGGCGGCGTTAGCGTCTCTAAATATCTATTCTCCGGTTGATTACGTCTAATTATTTCAGCAGCCATATTGGGATACTGAGAAGCAGGAGCAAATATTGGTTCGTCGCCATCTTTATCAATCTTGAGTTGCATAGCACTTTGAGGGTGCAACAAAATAGAGGCGCTACGCATTGGATTTAAAGGATCGTCTTTAATGTGGCGGTTAGTTAATACCGCCATGACATTAGAACTGCTAACTGGCGGACGGTATACAATCACAGATTCTCTATCAGGTAAGTGAGGAATACACACTTCGTCAACAGCTAATACCCGACAACTCAAAGCCATTGCCGACTCAAATTTCAAAAATCGCCCTAAAGCACAATCTCTCAATTGCTCTTGATAATGCTCCCCCAAAATTTTCATAATTCTGGGCATTTCTAAAATTTGTACATGACCTGCTAAATCTGCCTTGAGCAATGTCACAACTTTTTCATCATCTATTTCTGTACTTAAATCAGTTAAAGCTTCATCCAGTGCTTGAGCATCTGTAACATCAAGTAACGGTTCTAGTTGTTTCTTCAGCTTATATTTGTTTCTAGCTTCACTTTGCCTGATATAGTCCAAAGCTATCTTGCGAGGATCGCCCAACATATCTCTCAATTCTCTAAGGCGCATTTCTAGACGCGGCTGGAGATCGGGAAACGCAGCTTCACCCACTGCATTTAGCAATTGAGCGCCTGTTGATGAGGCGTGTAGATGAGCATCTTTAGTTTTACCGATCGCCATAGTCAATACATACTCCCCTGGCTGCAAGGCATTGCCAACTTGAAGGGGTTTTTTAGTAACAGCATCAAGTATCCCTAAAGAGTTGTCTTTGTTCTTGCGTCCTTTGAGTTGGTCAGTAGAGATAATTAGCTCCGGTGCTTCAGTATCGGGAAAATATTGAGCTAAACCTACTTTCAAGTCTAAAGGAGCCATCGTTCCTTTAAGAAACTGATTGGCAGAACAGTTTGCTTGCTTTTTAATACCAGCACGAAATTGGAATTGAGTATTAGCTGCATTTCCCAACGCAGAATGAAGGCGGTTGTCAATCCTGCCATCGCCTTCACCTACCAGTTGCAAAGCAAGATCGCGGGAAAGGCGATCGCGCACCTGCTCTGTCACGGGATCTCGTATAGCCCCATTTTCACCTGTTTGCCAATCCACCACCAATACTTTGATATTGGACAACTCCTCTAGGTACTCCAACGGCGTGAAAAAGTTGGAACCGTAAGCTGCACCTAAAGATGGCTCGTCCATCATCTCATCCCGCAACTTTTCTGACATGAAAAAAAAGCGATCATGGTGAGAAAACTCCAGCGATAACCCTTGATGCTGCCTCAAATCTTCTGATGTTGTCATTCCCTCATATACTCTGCCCACTGCATAAGTAGCACTAGGACAAAAATATTCTGCTAGACAAGTAATCTCTTCTGCAATTACTTCTCCATTTACTAAAATTGGTTTTCCTGTTTTAGTACAGAAATGTGTCAATTTAATTGCCATAAAATTAGCTACTATAAAAAGAGTGAGTCGAGTCGAAGGATAATTTTTAATGATCGTAGATCGAAGTTTGTTCCGCAGTTGGAGTGATGCTGGAGAGTTATTGACTTCCGGTGATTTAGAATTGGACAATGTAGCTCATCAGTATGATTTCGGTAATGATGAAAGTTTAATTGAACAAAAAAAGCAACGAACAATTAGAGATGTTGAATATCTACAAATGTGGAAAGCTTATGAAGCATTTTCAATCGCAAATTGCCTAGAGAAAGAGCAGGAATCAGAGTGTTTGTTTTAAAAATGTCCTACCGATAATCACAGCAATTTCGAGTATCCTTAAAACAACTATTCAAAAATATCCGAAAAATAATTAGTATGTAAGCAATATCTCATCTAAGCTGCTTACTCTATGCGTTACGCGCTATTTCTTATCCCTGGGGGAGATGAAGGCGCAAACGTATGTATCTATTTTAAAATCTGTAAAAATTACTTTTCGGATATGTTTTCAATCACTCGGTACGACGAGCGTGATGTTTGGGATAATTGTAATTAGTCAATGATCAACGGTAGTTGCAACTTTGGCTAAAGTATTCTAGAAAGTTATACTTTTTCAGCCATATTTACAGAATCAGTAACATTTGTAGCATTTTGGGCTACCAGTCTCAAGCGGGACACTTTGGACTGCTTATATTTCCCCCTGCCCCCTGCCATTACGGTTGTCCAGTCTTCAGTTAGTAGCCGTATTTTGCTGGCGCTCCATTGTAACCACTCGTGCCTCCTCCCAACCTCTGAGATAATCTTCATTTTGCAATTTGGGTGCCATGAGTTGAAAAAAATCTGCCCAACCTTTGCAGTAGTTAGTAAGGTTGATCTGACGTTTTACAGTTCTTTTTTCAGTTGTTAAAGTCATTGTTCTGGAAAAGTAATAGCTTGTACAAAGTTCTTAATTGCATCTAACCCAACATTCCAGTTAGATGCTTAGGTGCGAACTTTTATTGAATGAAAAATCTAATTTTTTCCAAGCTAACATTCAAAATACCTGGGTTTATCTGTCCAAAGAGTTAGTTGAATAGAAAAAATAAATTATCCCAAAGCCAGAGTAATTATATTTAAGAAACTAGCAATCAATACTAAGCAACTAACAAAATTTTTTGTTTAGGCAAACTGTGAAAGCAGAGGAAGATGGGAAAGAAATACGCTATCCCTTCTTGGATTGGCAGTAACATTTCGCTCAAACTCAAAGTGCGATCGCATAATTACGCAGCAACCTGCTATTGGCGACAGATGCAACCTCTCAATTAATCCCAAAATAAATATTAAATTCACAAATATATTATAGCTTTTAGGGTAAAATCTAATCTTTTAGGGCAAATCTTGGTAAACTGCAAATCATAAGCATATTTACTTATCTGTCTTACTCCACTGAGGAAATTGCGACGCAAGTGTGAAAATTTTTCACACTTGTCTAAACTCACTTTTGCAGTCTATATGCCTTTACCCGTAACCAAGAGTTCGCGCTTTGACAAAACTCTCGTTAAAAAATTTCCCTAGCCTTACGGCTAAAAAAGCGTGAAATTCTAGTTGATTGAGGGATTATCATGCTTAACCAAGTAGCACTAATGGGCAATCTCGCCACCAGCCCTCGCCAAGATTTGTTACCGTCCGGCACAGCTAAAACTTCCTTTCTCATAGCAGTCAATGAGTTCTATACCGATCACAGTGGCGAACAACAGGAGAAAGCACTGTTTTTCTGGGTTGAAGCTTTTGGTAGACAGGCAGTAAACGCCAACTCTTATTTAGTGCAAGGACAGAAAGTGGCGATTAGCGGTTCTTTAGCAGGAGGAAACATCCGTATGCAGGATGGCTCTTACAAGAACTGTACGGTAATTCGTGCCTCAAGTATTGAGTATCTGCAAAAACCTGCCAATGCCTCTGCCAACAGGGATCTGCAAGAAGACAGCGTATACTAATCCACCGAAGCGCGATCTTCTGTCTTCACAATTATCTTCAGATAACAGCGAATTGTATTGCCCCCGCGTGGGGCTTTTTTTTCAATATTTTTCTGTGAAGACCCAACATATTAATCTGCTAGCGCAGAGAAAAGAGTAGAAAAATACGACCGCCGTAAGAGTAGGCGATCGCAGTTAATTACCTAAATCAATTATGACGTACCTATCGGGATATACAGGTGAACGCATCTTAGCTGATTCCCTACTAGCAGCAGGATGTAAGCCAGTTTTGTTTAATTCGATTACATTAATCGAAACAGCCTGTTCCTTTGAAATAGGAGTGAACAGGTTCATTAAAGCCTTACCCGCTTTTTTATATCAGTATGGACATTTGCTAAAAAATCAACCTCTCGATTTAGCAAATATTCCCGATCGCCAAATTAACTACATACTGAACTTATTCCATTGGTATAAAATTCCAGCCAGCATTATTATAGATTGGATATTTGGCTGCGATTGTATATTCAATTATCACGGCTATATTCTTGGCTTTGATAGCACTACCAGAAAAAGTGCTGTCCTAGAAAAATCCCTAAAAGCATATCAAGGTAAACTAAAACCTTTGTGGCAAGAAATTGGACTTGATTATTTTGCGATTGCATTTGTGAAATCCTCATCACCCCCACCTAGAGAAAAAATCAAACCAGTTCTCAGCCAAGTAATTAAAGGCAAATGCGATTTGATTGAAATTTAGTTAAAACAAAGACCTCCAATTGCTGGCAGGGCTACTTCATTGTGACGAGAGAAAATAATTTGGGTAGGATTGCTTGTAAAAGAGTGGAAAAATTCGATAAATTCCTCCCCCTGCTCCCTGCTCCCCAAATTTTCTTTGACGACGATGAAACAGCCCTGCCAATTGCTGGGGGTCTTAATTTTTTTGAAACTTTGATGACTAAAACTTGCAGCCCTTGCGGGCGATTACAGGCGAATCAACAATTATTTCGAAAAGCCAAAATGTTGTTTACTATAGCCCGTTTAATCATTAACGTCATTCTCGCCATTGTATATGGAATCTTCTTAACTTTATTTGCCAGTAAGTCACAAATGGCTCAAATAAAGCAGCAAAATGCTACCCGCCGTTACGCTCAAACTTCTTCTCCCACAGTTAGCGATGTGGCAGCAAAACCACAATCAGCACCAGGCGCAGTGCTACCAAATGAACTTCCCGATCCTTGGGCAGAACCAACTGTTTTCAAACCTCGTAAGAAACCATGCTTCTCTTGGGTTGGAAGAATCCACGATACCGAACAACACTTACTCCCTCCAGCTTCTGAAATTAAACCAAAAACTTCTGAAAAGAAGTGCCAAAAGTCCAAATCTCAAAAAGCTGTTCAGCCTGCTAAAAAGGCTAAATCCATGACAAGTATATCCTCAACTTCTCAGCTACCCAGCGCAGCCCAACTTCAAAAGCTAAAAATTGATGAGTTAAAACAGTTGTGCGCTACCCGCAACTTGAGTGGCTTTGAAAATGCGCGACGGAAAGCGCCGTTAATCGCCTTGCTGACTACTTAGTAGACAATTTTAATGGACACAATACTATCACTTATTTTACTAAACGTAAAATAAATCAAGCTCTTATGCTTGTATTTTGCAAGCAGCATAAATCCTGTCTTCCCCTTTCGTTTCCGCTATAAATTAGCGGAAATGAAATATTTTTTTTAATATATCTATCGCCAGCTTAAGTTTAATAACAATTGGTAAGATAGTTTATAAATGAACAAATACCACACTTAATCGCCAAATATAAATGAACACACAACTAATAGTTAAACATTCCTCATTGATGCACTCTGGTCTGAAAATGGCAGAGTTTGGTAATATATCTCTGTTTCGATTTACTGACCAACTACAGTCACGGATGGAAGAACTACTAGATAGAAAAAAGTTAGATTTACTAACTGATGAAGAAGTGGCAGAACTAGCTGGTATAAGCGAATTATCCCAAATTTTTACCTTTATTAATGCCCAACTTTCCACTCAAGCTAAATGGTGTCCAATCAAACTCGACAATTTGTACGACAACGAGCAAAATACCTCTGCGAATACTGCCACTCCCCAGAATACTTAAGCCCGGATCGTTTGACTCTCGATCATTTGCTTCCACAGTCATTGGGCAGTTCTGACGATCCTGATAAATCTCTAAATGAAACTTCAATTCTTCAGCTAAACTTGTCGGTAACATGGTGATTCAACTCTCCATGCCTTAGACATCTCTAACAATTACTTGTTTTTGAGCAAAATCTAAATCTTTAATCCGTAATTGTCAGCATTCTGTTTGTCGTAACCCAGTGCCATAAAGCAATTTAACAATCAGTTGGTGAACTCCTGATCAATGATTAATAATTGCCAGAACTTCATCTCTGGTGAGAACCGTTGGTACATAACGACTTCTTTTTGCCCGTACCGTATCAACCTGTAAATCTAACTCTTGTTTGAGAACTTCCTTCGTCTAAAAAATTAAATTTTTGAGTCATGCGTATTCTATATCCTGAAAATCCATTAAATAAAACACAAGCAGATGAGCCGTATCACGAAGAGTTCACTTTCGTGCGTAGTGCTGGGTATAATCAATGTTCACTTTTTGATTTTGATGCATTGGACTTCGATGAATTCAATCCACATCCGAGAATTCAGACTGGTGAGCGAGTGCTTTACCGTGGCTGGATGCTCAACTCGCAAAAATATAAAACCTTGATCGCGCAAATCGAACACAAAGGTGGTGTACCAATAACGAACCATGATGACTACCTTCGATGTCATCATCTACCAGGTTGGTATCAACAATGCTCAAATTTCACAGCAGAGACATATTTTTTTGCGGTTGACGAAGAGTTAGAAGCAAAAGTAGAAGAACTTGGATGGGATCGCTATTTTGTAAAGGACTTTGTAAAGTCCAACACAGCTAAACTAGGTTCAATTGCAAATTCACCGTCCGAAGTCCGCAGTATTATTGAGCAAATTGCTACTTATCGAGGTTCAATTGAGGGTGGCATTGCGATACGACGTTTTGAAAACTACGCTCATAGTACAGAACGCCGATACTTTATAGTTAATGGTACACCCTACTCATCTGACTCTGAAGTTCCATCTATGGTACAAGAGATAGCCAGCATCATTAATGCACCGTTTTACTCTGTCGATGTGGTAGAAAACTCAGAAGGGAAACTGCGGCTTGTTGAGTTGGGAGATGGGCAGGTGTCAGATAAAAAGGCTTGGCCAATATTCAAATTTGTGGAGGTCATTGCAGCAAATGCCCAAACTATCCGCCTGCACACCGACCGTATGTAGATTTTTGGTTAAGATTGATCGGTTGCTAGCGGCGGGTGATTGGGAACGTTAATGGTTTCGCCTTTGTCATTGGTGGGCGATCGTCACCATTATTATCCAATTCTATAGTGGGTGACAAGACGGAAAGTTTCGGTATAATAAATAGTTATACATCGCTACTACCTGTTACCGACAGCTTTAAATTTATTCTAGAGTAAGTATCAATGCCCCGTGTTAACCCAGAAGATTTCGATCTCATCCTTCTAGAAGAAACGGTCTGGGTTTTAATTGGAGAGGTTGATTTACCAAGCTACGATTTTTCCCTTTCTCAGTTTTTTGCTTGTCGCCGCCCTTGGTATCGCTCTGAGCAGATTATAGCGATCGGGCGATTTGGGGCAGCGACAAACTACGATGAAATTTATCACCAACTTGCAGCAGATGGAATCTTTCTGATTCACTCACCAGAGCAGCATCTTCTTGCCAGCGAGTTACCGCGTTGGTATCCTTTGCTTGAAGGTCTAACACCCAAGAGTCTTTGGTTTTCAGATCCTCCTGATATTGCTGTCCTTGAACAGGCGATCGGGCTACCCCTTTTTCTCAAAGGTAGTCGTCAAACCAGTCGTCATCGGGCTGCACTTTCAATCATTCATTCGGCTGAGGACTACTATCGCGCGGTTGAAATTTACAAGAAAGACCCGATTTTGCAGTGGCAAGAACTTGTTTGCCGTGAGTTTGTCCAACTGCGCCCTGTTCCCTCAGAACCCACTGAAAAAATCCCTGCATCGTTTGAATTTCGTTCGTTCTGGTGGAGAGGTCAGTGCATTGGCGTAGGGCAATACTGGTCAACGTCCTATCATTGGAACTTAGAAGAGGAAAAAGCAGCGCTTGCGATAGCCCAAGCAGCAGCCTTGCGACTCAATTTACCATTTGTAGTGATTGACGTTGCACAGACCATTACTGGAGAATGGATTGTGATTGAATGCAACGATGCTCAGGAGAGCGGATATGCCGCCATTTCTCCTTTTGCGTTGTGGCAAAATCTGCTTGATGAGGAGCGAAAGCTTGCGGAGCCGCACCGAGATGTCTAACAATTCAAATGCAGCGGACAGTTGAAAGCCACTGGTGCTGAGTTCGAGTTTGTCTGCCACCGCTGATTTGAGCCGTTAATGGTTTCGTCTTTGTCATTGGTGGGCGATCGTCACCATTATTATCCAATTATCAGCAAAGTCTAAAATTAAACTATGCGATTGTCTGCTGTCGCAAAATTACTGAGATTTTCACGTAAACGTTGATGAATGCGTTCACGAAGTGTGCGCGAAGCGTATTCGCTCCAAAATGGCACAACAGGCAAACCCTGATTAATCGTTTCCAACGCTAAACCACTGTCAAAACTTACCAAACATTGCCGCTTTAAATCCAATAACAGCATAAACCGTTTATCTGCCCTTCTAAGACAGACGGCTGTTTCAGCCATCTCTGTAAATAAATGACATTAATTTGTCACTGTTATTTAAAAGACACTAATTTGCCTCAACGACAATAATCTGTTTCCAATGACAAATAATGTGTCACTGTACATCAATGATGAACGCTACGAACAGGATGATTCTATCAAAAAATCTCGGAAATTTTGGGTACAGGGAGGTTGGCATCCACCCCAAGAAGACCCGCGTCAATTAGGCTAAAAATCAAGATGATTTAGTTAAACCTAAAAGTCAGTTTAGCGTGATTTCACTACTTAACTTTAAGCGATCGCATTCCCAATTTTGGCTTGCGCCAAGCAGTTTGTGATGTTTTTGAGTAAAACAATAACAATGACAGCCGTACTTACTCAACCGATCGCAGACATGAATGCTGCTTTAAAAGTCTCAGAATTTTCTTTAGTAGACTTAGACGGAGAAGTTTTGGGACGTTTAAGATTTCCACCTGGAATTGCTCGTAGCGCGGTGCGAGAATTTATCAGCTATTACTGGGAACAACTAGCGGTAGTCCAACAAAATTGTGTAGGAAATGCTACTCAAACAACGGGTTGGTCAACATTGCTATTTCTGGGAACGGTAGAACTATATAAAACACTTTTAGCGGAATCAGGCGGTATTTGTCGTTCTAGTAATTTGTTGGTTGTTCGCAAGCAAAGCGCCAAACTCATGCAGCAGATCGCTGAAACTGTATCAGAAGTAGCAGTCGATGAAGCTTCACCATCCCCTATGCAGATAACAAAAGAACCAGAACAATCAGACGATTTAGCTATAGAACCAGAACCACAATGCTTAGAATCTGAGCAAATACCGCAATCAGAGCCACAACCAGAGATGGCGACTGTAGAACAACTTTTGCCACTGAGTTTAAAACAACTGCGATCGCTTGCTATTACCCACAATATTCCAGGTTACAACACATTAACAAAGAGCAGGCAGAAAGCAGAATTAGAACTTATTCCGCAATTAGTCGGTATGGTTACAACAGCAGAATTGCCGTAGCGCATTATCTCTATTCCTAATACGGAATAGAGATAATTTTTTTCACTAGACATTTATGGTTATAGTTGAGTAATTGAACCAAATTTAAATTATAGTAATAGTACATTTAATCACTGAACCAATTAAGTATCTAGCAGTGTTATTCCTGCTGATACCGACGTTTTTCTGGAGCAATCACCCAAATTGTACAAAAGCCACTTACTGCCGGACGTGGACCTAATTTAAGTACAACCTTAAGCTTTTTAGCATCCTTCAAACATTCTAAATTATCTAAATATCCGACATTCCATTCCATTAAATTTTTAGCGAGCTTTCCTTGCTTTGACTGCGCCCAACTTAACGCTTCGGCTTGTTCTGCTGTTAATTGCACTTGTTCAACATAGCCCCCCTGTAAATAAGGCGGAATAGTGATACCCATAGCAAACCCAAGCCCCAGAACTGTTAATAGTAATAGTCCTGCTGGTACTAAAGAGCCAAGAAAACGCTGGGCAGTTTGTTTTTCAGCAGCCTTAATTAAGCGTCTTGCAGATTCAGCGATCGCTAGTTCCTGCTTTTGTAGAATAACACCTTCTACTAAGTCAAAAGAATGTTGAATGCTTTGCGTCCATCCTTTAAATAATCTCTCCATAGCTTCTGGTGCTTCAGAAAGTAAAATCTCCAACCGCCCAGTAGAGATTAATAACAAAAACATGGGATCGTTAGGAGTTAGCCCGGCTGTTTCTACTAACATCAGCACCTTGTCTCGAAACTCTTTTGACTTTCCCTCTAATGCTTGTTCTAACAATGCTCTTTCTTTAGATTGCACATGAGGATTATTATTATTTCTGGGATTAACTTGAGTATTTGCCATGCCATATCCTAGCTACATTTATTAATAAGCTTGTTCGTCATCGTCACTACTCAAGTTTTGAGGAGATGAATTATTAAGTTCGTAGCTACTTGTCACTGGCTTAATTACTTCCTCAGAAAAATCTGAGTTCATTCCCGACATATTCTGATGATTGTTAGATGTAGAACTTGTTGAACTTACTTCAGTTACATCAGGACGAGTTAATACAGCAGTAGCACTACCAGCTAAATTCTCACTTACCACTGTCGAAGTTTTATGATTCTTAGGTTTCTTAGTTGTAGCTTCATTTTTTACAGGTATTCTATTTTCATTAACAAACAATTTTGTTTTATTAATTTCCGCGTAAGCATCTCTTAAAAAATTGTTAATTCTTTGCCGATTAACTACTCCAAAATCAAACTCTTTGCACTGTTTAGCTACATCAAACCTCAACCTTTCTCTATCAATCACGTCTCTTTCAAAATAAGCCAATTTCGGAAATTCAATCGTGCAGTATGGTTTGCACTTAGCCGTAACTTTTTTGAAATCTTTATCGGCATCTACTGCTGACCAATCATCCCTTAAGCCGATGTTCTTAACCAAGATATGAGGCATTCTTTTGTCATATTCCTGAATTGATTTTAGGAACAACTGCACGCTGTCGTATCCGCCAGAACATACAAACCAGTGTACAAAAGCTATGCCGTTCTGTTCGCCTAAATCAATTAGCTCATTTTTATCTATCCAACTTTTCACAAAGTTGTGTGATTGAGCAGGTAAATTAACTATTACTACTTTTTCTAATGCCCACTCAAATATTCTATCTATTTCTCTTGCATCTTTTTCATCTCCACTAAACTGAACTTTTTCACATAATCCTTGATAGACATCAGCTACATCTGGGTTACTGAAATCTGCTTCTACTGCTTGAAAGTTAAAATTTTCATCAATGCAATATTGTAGTAAAGTCCTAGAAAAAAGGGTTTTACCTGCGCCTCCCTTTTCTCCACCAACTAAATGAATAAAATGCTTAGTGTCAGATTTCATTGAATTTACTCCTCATTAGTAAGCAAAAATTATTGCCAAGATTCAGTCGTACCCCATTCCCCTATACAAATCATCGCCAACAATTTTTTTACTATCCTTATCAGTAGAAGAACTAATTAACAGTGTTGGATTATTTGATGATTCTGATAAAGGCTCTATTAAGTAGCGATCGCCAAGAATATTGTCAGTGACAACATTATTAGTAGAATCGAGTAGCACAGTATTTCTGATGCTGTGCTCTTTGAGCTTGGAAACTATCTCTACTTCAATCTGGTTTGCTTGTTTATGTAAAAGAGCGATCGCATTTTCAGCTACTTGCAGTACCTGCCTTTCGTCTGCGTGCATCTTATAAAGAGCGAACGGTAAAAAAAATGATTCCAAAGCTTGTCTGACCAATTCAACCGTGCGACGATATGGGAAAGGCGGGTTTTGGCAATAAGATGCTAAAGCTCGATCCGATGGTGATTCTAAGTTGAGATAAAAGAAGAATCTTTTATTTCGCGACATTACTCAATCCTTGTTTGACGTTCTTTGTATGCTTATGCGGCAACTGCCCCTCTACCAATTGGGTAGGTTTCAATCAATCCTTTGAATGCTCCATAGACATCGCAATAACGAATTGTATCTATTTGGGATAGCTTGGGTGGCAGATAATATTGGAACTCTTTAAGTAGAATTTCTGACCACATCACCCTGTCAGTTAAATTCCTAGATTTAAACCAACTTAATAGCTGTTGTTGAATTTGATAAGCTGCTCCACCTGCTACCAGTAACTCAGTGGCTCCTCCACTGAGATATTGCATCATAAAATCGCCTACCAACTGTATGTAGTGCTGGCTGGCATAATCCATTGCTTCAGTAATAGCAAAGCTTTTTCCACGCCCTGGCACCCAAATTTTTTTAGTGTCAGATAATACTCCCTCTAGTAAAATTGGATCGTCAAACGCAACTCCAGCCGCCAAGTCATTCGCTACTGACCTCAAATATTCCATAAAACCAGGGCCTTGACTGGTCGAATTTGCTTCTGTTGGAGGTGACCCTCGATCAAATCTCAGAATGCTCAAATTCCGATGCCCAAACATCAGGATGGTTAGCGAGTAATTCTTCAAATCAATATCTTCATTTTTTAATTGCAACCGCCTGAGCAAATACAAACCCATTCCCTCTGGGCGCATCTGACAAACATTGACCACCACGCGGTACTGCTGTCCCCGAAACACAAATTCCTTAGCTGACTCTGCTACTACCCGCCTTAATTCCTTACAATCAGCCCAAAATTCTTCTATTGGCAACACTACGCCCAAATCTAGCTCGAACTCTGAACTAAGATTTAATCGCTCTGCTATCACACCTATTGCTGCCAAAATTTTATACACTGCCCGCTCTTTCTTTGGCAATCTCATGGCACTATCGCCACCATTTGCTTTTGCCAAAGAACCAATGGCATATCCACAGTTTCCAACTTTGATCCACGCAGCGCTTTCCGGCGACTCAGAGCCTAGCTCGGCGGACAACCTAGATAAAGCGGTAGGACTCAACATCGAATACTGAGGCATCATCCACAACCACTGAAATTTTTCCCCTGCCCAATACACCCCTTTAGTAGCCGAACTACCTAAATCTAGATAAGCTTGCAACCTCACTCTGTTCATTTAGCTTCCTTGATGTCAATCATGTTTAAAAAACATGGTCAAGTTTTAGTCAACCACTTGTTTACCTTTGGTCAACCACTGGTCAACCGCTTGTTTACCATCGGTCAACCATTTGTTTACCTTGGGTCAACCACTTGTTTACCTTTGGTCAACCACTGGTTATCCCGGTACACCAACGGCTGACATGAAAAAACGATACCTTTCACGCTACTGAAAACAGCTACTCCATTTTTCTTACCTGGGACATACATTCAGATAGCTGCCACTGACATCAATCTTTTGAGTGAGTTTTTGTGTAGTTAATCTACAAATTTTGGATTTTTATCCTACTTTAGTAGTAGTTATATATACCCAAAAAGCCCAACAAATTCTTTACAGAATTTGGCGTGCCAAAACAGATCAATTTTTTAGTCCGATAATATTAGAGCAATCAGGGCAATCAAAAATTCTGTACTTACTACAGAATTTTATTAACACCTTCATCCTAGAGATTTGAGAAAATTTTGGGAATTGTCAATAAGAGTAGCTATTAACAATCGAACCTTAAAAAACTTTAATTTGAGCTTTACAAAGCCAAAAATGCCTTTCTATACCTAAAGCAGTAGAAAGGAAATCCCCTACCTAAGAGGGATATTTTTAACTAGCTGCGTTGGCAAAATGATTGCAAACTAGCACTTTTTGCATGAAAGACACAGTGCTAGATTGCATTTCAAAATTTCCAAAAATATGAGTAAAATACAAGCCGACCTATTTAATGGTCGGCAGGCTCCATCAGGAGTCTATATGGCAGTTCGGAAGACTGTTTACATAGGAAATATTGCCCTAACAGCTTATTTGCTACCAAAAGGGGAGTATGTTCTATCTAGCAATAGCATCACAGGAGCTATTTCTAAACACCGAAAGAATTTGGGGGAGTTTTTAGAATCAAAATCGCTAGAAGCTTTGCCCTGTAAGGACTGGAAACTGAGGGAAATTGACAGTATTCCAGTAGCAGGTCGAGGTACTAATATCAAACCAGTGCCAATGCACATTGCGATCGCGTATTGGAACTACTGGAACCGTAGAGGAAACTGCCATGCCTCTGCCCTCATTGAAGCTTTATCCAACGGGTACATCCTGGTGTTACTAGATAATGCCTTTGAAGTCCAACGCTCTGCATCTGAACGTGAGCAGGCGCTTACAGATATGCTTTATCCACACGCTACTGCTGATGTGCAGCAAGTCAAAGCAGAAATGGAAAACTATTTGAGAGAGTTGGAAAAGCAGCTAACCTCAGTAATTTGGCAGAAAGTATCACAGAACGAACAGTTAACAAAGATTAACCAAAACTTAGATAACCACGCAAAAATACTTACTACTGAAAATAAAAACCTTGCACAACAAAACGCTAATTTAGCCGAGGAGAAGGAACAACTGCAAGAGCAGGTATTTGTGCTAACCGAGCAAAACAAAGAGAAGGAGCGAGGGTTAGAACTGTGGTACGACAAGACTCGTTGGGCTATCAACATGAAACAGTTAGCAGACCGTAAAATTGAAGTTCTAGAAAAGCAAGTCTATGAGTTGACTAACAAATTACAAGCTACTCACAGACAACTAGAAATTTGCCAAGAAACTATTATTAGGAACGCTCAAGCTATGTCAGAGCAAATACTGGCGGAAAAACAACATAAACGTAGCAGGAAAAAACTTGTTTAGCTACAATTTATGATTTTTACGCTTGTACCAATTTGCAAAGAAATAACTTTTTCATTTTTCATGCTTTATCCTGATACAGTATTTCAAGAGCGATCGCGCACTGCCAGACGTTTAATGCTACATAATAATCTGTATTGTTAACCAGGTATTGCAAGATATTTGAAAGCAAATTTTTGTAATAATTAGTTAACAAGAAAATAATATAATTAATCTGCGATCGCTACAATTATTTCAAGTAGAGATTGTAGTTAATTTAGTAACCAGCTTACCTATTAACTTAACCTATAATGAATGTCATGCTAGCGGAATATAGATAATACAAATTATCCTATTTAGCATTTATAGTTACCCTCTTTATGAATTAAATAATTTGATGTTAAATATCTATGATTACTCAGATAACATAGCTCAAATTACGCTGCCTAAAATTAGAATCTTAGCTATTGCCAATAATTAATAAATTATAAAATTGCTAACTACATCCTCAATTTATGAGCATAATTGTTGTTAGTAGCAACCCAATTGCTAATTTCTAATTTTAAGAATAGTTCAGATATATAAAAATTATCTGAACCCACAGTGGAGCATTCTATGCTTATTCTCCACTAGCATATTGGCGCGAACATATTATCTGTATTCAGATTTATGTATTTTTGATCAAACCTCCACGCACTATATGAGTGCTTATTTTTAGCTGTGCAGCGATACCACTTACATATTTATTAACCGAATAAATAATTATGTCAGTAGCAGTTTGTCGAATCAAAAAATTAAAAAGCTGGGGAGAAATAGCTAGTAGTGAAGCTCACACTAACAGAATACGCTTTACTCCTAATGCTGACACTAAAATCCCAAATGTACCTCTGATTGTACCTGAAGATGCCCTAGACTTAAAAACAGCGATTTTAGCTAAAATCGGCGCTCAAAAAGTTAGAAAGAATGGTGTTTTAGCCGTAGAAATGCTACTGAGTGCAAGTCCTGAATTCTTCCGCCCTAACAACGCAGGAGCAGCAGGAACACAAGATAATCAGCGACTTGATGAGTTTGCACAGGCTGTAACCGAATGGTTAAAACAACGCTATAAAGACAAAGTTGTACTAGCACAAATGCACCTAGACGAAGCAACACCCCACATCCATGCCTATATCGTGCCACTAGATGAACGGGGTAAGCTGAATTGTTACTCTTTGTTTGGTAACAGATATAAACTATCTCAACTACAGGATGACTTTGCTCATGCCATAGCCCACCTAAATATTGAGCGTGGATTTAAAGGTAGTAGAGCCAGTCACACCGATATCAAAGCATATTATGCCGATGTTAATCGTAATACACTTCTTTTGGACTTAGCCGAAGTTTTACCTTCTCCTCAACCAAAAGAAGCGGCTATTGATTATCGAGAACGAACGCGGGCTATATTACAACCACAATTAACTATCATCAATCACCAATTAAGCGATCGCCAACGCTTACAAAAACAAAAAAAAGAGGCACAAGCTAGCTTAAAGGCATTAGAAAAACAAAGGCAAGAACAACTAGAACACATTGAATCACTAAAAACAGAAATTGCCCAACTCACCAGTCTCAAACAACAGCTACAAGATTTATCGCTAGATCAAGTAGCTTATGAATTATGCTTAAATCACCACGAGCGAAATCAATACTTATGGCAGGGATTCCAGCATAAAATCACTATTAAACAAGGGAATTTATGGACTGCTGACGAGCAACATCAAGGAAATAGTGCCATTGATTTAGTAATGTTTATTAGGCAATGTAACTTAAGACAAGCTGTCGCATGGTTGAGCGATCGCTTTGGAGAATCAGGAATGTTACAAGCAATGACGGCTCACAGCAGGATTAAAGCCCAAGAAATCGCCCAACTAGAAACAGTTCCTAAGTTTGTTTTACCTACCCCAGACGAAAACCAATGGCAACAAATTGAACGCTATCTAATTAAGAAATACCTTCTTCCTGAAGATTTAATAGTATCTCTCCACCAAAAACAATTAATTTCTGTTGACAAGGCACAAAATATAGTATTTGCTTTGCGATCACTTGACAATCAAGTAACAGGAGCAATATTGTGGAACGCTACAAACGACGAGTTTGTAGGTTATGCCCCAGATAGTAAACGTGATGCTGGTTGCTTCTATATCAGGCGTGGTAGTGGAAAAAATACAGAAATATCTAATGCTGTTCTAACTAGCACTCCCATTGATGCTTTATCATATTCAGTTCTGCAACCAGCCACTAGCAGAACCTTATATCTAGCAACTGAAAACAAAAATCAATTACCTCTAGAATTTTTAACCAAATGCCGAACAGTAACAGCTGCTTATAACAACAATCTCAATAGTCAAAAGGTAGTACAAGATGTTGGCGAACTCATCCCTCATAGTCAAAGAACTAAACCTCATTTAGAAAATTGGAACCAGGAATTGATTACCCGCAAGAAATATCAAGAAAAACAATTACAACAACGGCAACGAAGCTTACAAATGGAGATAGAAAGGTGATAGCATCCATTACAACTCAACAAAATTGTCTTATTCATAAAGACAACTTCAAAGTTATTCCAAATATAATCCCATCAACTTACTCTGAATCACCAACTCAGCGTGTTATAAATTGGGCGCAAACTCACTATCGCTTCAGAACCTTTAGCGCATCAGAACAAATTCCGGTACGCCCTGGACTACTCTATTTTATAGAAACAGGAATTGTTCGGTTAGTGAGTACCCCAAACACAGAGTTATTACCAACAACTCAGGAAAAATTTTTGTTAACACCATCAGAAACTTTTCTAGGTTTTGTAGGTGCGGAACAACCGTTTGAAGTTATGAGACAACTAACTCTTTCAATTCAAGCTTATGCCCATGTGGAAAAAACTTCAGTGTTTTGGATGTATTGGCACGAACTAAATAATTGGTCTGATTTTCAGCAAGAGGTAATGGAGGCTTTTCGCTATCAGCACCAACGCAAGTTGCTTTGGCTAAATACTTTGAGCCAAAAACAAACAATTGATAAACTGATAGGCTTTTTAAGGTTGTTAGTTGAAGAATTTGGAGTAGAATCTGAAGCAGGTTATTATCTACCTTTTACACTAACTCATACCCAAATTGGCAACGCTATCGGCTCAACAAGAGTAACAGTTAATAATTTGATGCGTCAGTTGTGCCAAAGTGGGTTAATTAGCATTAAAAGAAATAATTATATCTGCTTAAACAGCTTTCACTCATAGCAATCAGGAATCGTAAATTTTCCTGATTCAAGATTTAAAAGGATGTCCTTTGATTACTCCTATTATTTTTTCCTCTTGCGTTCAAAATCTGCCCCATACAGTTTGATTGGCGCTTTAGCTACAGGCAATTGCTCCCTGGATACAACCTGCGATTCTACTGGTTTATCAAGTAGTTCTGTTCTCTTCACCTGTTCAGCCGACCCAGAAACTGTTGCTGTATGTTCTTCTGAAGATAACTTCTTTGATGTTGAAGAAGTTCTTAACTGCTTAGAGGAGGCTGGAGGGGAGTTTGTTTCACCATCATATTTAGGTAGTTTTGGCAATAATTCGGGAGCGTTAATATATTTTCCCAACGAAATATTATAACGCTTGCCATTAGGCAACTGTCCTCTGACAACAAAGTAAGGACCATAAACTTTCGTTTCACCATTGGAAAGTTTGTGCCTAATATATTTAGGTTCAATCCACTCGCCAGGTTTAAGTTCTACATCTGGTAGTTTCTTTTTCAAACCCCGTTGATAATCCTCTAAGTTGGTCGGACTCACTGCTAATAGTTGTGGTAACAGTTCGGGACAAAATTCTTGATATAACTCTTCAAGATTAATCTTCTGTCCTTTTTGTTTTTCTTCCTTCTTAATAGCTGTATCAATTTGAATCTCTAAATCCTCAATTAGTGATTCTAGTTGTTCAGCATCCAAGTCTTCTGCTAATTCTAAAATCAGCTTAATTTTCACTGCTTCTGGCAAAACAGCAGCATCTCTTACTATTTTGCGGAATTGTGGCTTAATGTAACCGACTAGCTCACCTTTGCGCGATGCCAAAATTTCCTCAGATTGCTCCTGAATTTTTTCTTGCTGTTGTTGAACCAGAATTTTCTGAATTGTTGCTTCTAATTCCTTAAAATCTACTGGTTTGGCTAGAAAATCAAATACTCCTTCGTGCATTGACTTTCTCATATTCTTCAAGGAAGCATAAGCAGAAATAACTATGACTTTTTTATTAACTGCTAGAGAGTTAAGTTCTTTCATAAAAGAAAACCCATCCATTTCTGGCATTTTGAGGTCAGTGACAATCAAATCTATCTCTGGCTGCGATTCAATCTGCTCTAAAGCTGCCTTACCGTCAAGAGCAAAGATGAAGTTATACTCTTTTGACTTGATTTGTTTCCTAAAAAATTGCTGAAACAAGTCATGCTGAAGTGGTTCGTCATCAACAACCAAAATATTAACCGAGAAGTTTGACATAATGTTCCAATCACATCGCTTTGTGTACACTGCTTAAGGGAAGGGATGTCACCACTAAAACATTCTTTTGTACTTTTTTATTACAGATAACAGATAAAATCTAGTTAATCTGATTTTATCTGTTATCTGTAATCATGGGATTCACCATTAGAAGGAAAACAAGTTAAATAGACTTATGGCAAGGTTATATCATCTGCGTGCAAAAGTGTTTATCTGTGGTTAATTATCCAAAAATCCACTAAGACTACGAGCCAACACTAGCTTGTACCAACATAGTAGCGCGATCGCGCAACGCTTAAATGACCAGCCTTCGTAGCCCATTGCAGCCATTGATTAATCCCCTCAGTTAACGCACGCAAATATAAAACTGAAATCGTAGTTAGCTACATCATCAAAAAATCTCAATATAGAAAAACCGCCTTAATTATATTCAACATAAAGTTTCGGTTCACATTCAATTGCTCAAGTGAATTTTTGCGAAAAAACTGCTATTTCCCCCTAAATTGATAATTAAGTTTTGGGAATACATTGCTATTTTGGGTAAATTACGCTCAATTCCCCCTGCTCCCTGCTCCCCTGCCGTACAAATTCAAAACTTACGCAATTTTTACAGTTCTGCCTCTTTTCCTCATCTTTGACAATAGTGCGATCGCACCTGTTCAAGTTGTACATTTTGAGCTACGGGACTCAAAAATATACGCCCATCTGGTAGTTTGACCAGCGATTGTGCTTCAACTAAAGGTTCAACAAGCTTCAAGTTACGGTTGGTTGGTACATCAACCATTACTTGGGACATTGTCGACTCTTGCTGTATTGATGGTAATGACTGAGTAACTTCAAATTTTTGATCTTCAACTTCTGTTAAACTAGCCATTTCATCAATCGCTGTATAAGGAGACATCGGTAAAGCACCCGTACCAGTAATCGTAAACCTACCTTGTTGAGCATTGTGACGAGCAAAACAGCTACCTACTAACATTTGTTCGGCACTAACAAAATTAGCTTCTGGTAACGACAAACTATTTCTGACATCCTGACCTAAATTTTTGATCTCCACTACACCATCAAATTGTGGCCCCATAGCAGAAGTAGCCGTAATACCACTATCTGGAGAAAGAAAAATCCCTTGAGTTGAAATTTGAACATTACCGCCTCTACCACCAACGGCATTAGCAGTAATATTGCTGCCTTCTAGCGATATCAATGTGTCTGTAGCAATATTTAGATTTCCACCATTACCAGTGCCACCTGCTTTAGCGGTGATAGAACTGTCATGACGCAATTGTAATGACCTGGTGTTTAAACTAATATTCCCACCTTCACCAAACGCCGTTTCCGCCGAAAGGAAAGCTTGTCTATCAAAATTAAGAGAATTCGCTAGCATTTGCAAATTACCAGCACTACCTTGACCAAGGCTACCTACACTCATCCCAGCTTGATTTCTAATACTCAAACTATTAGTTTTAACGTTAATACTGCCACCAATACCTCTAGAACCTTCCTCAGTATTGGCAAATATACCGCTTAAAGGAGTAGTGGCATATATCGGCACTCCAACTTGAGCCAACTGTTGTGCTAAAGCTGGATTTGAGCCAGAAATATTAATATTATTAGCAAAAATTTCAATACTACCTGCATTCCCATTACCAAAGGCAGTAGTAGCAATCTTACCAGCACTTAAGAGCGAAATATTATTAGCATTGACCAGAATATTACCGCCAGCAGAATTACTTCTAGTTCGCGCAATCAATCCGGCTCCATCACTTATATGTAGCGCACCTGCAATCACTTCAATATTGCCACCAGTACCGCTATGATCTTGATTACTACTAGAAAATAACCCGCCGGAAAATCCTAAAGGAGTCACCCCAGAAGCAGTAACAGAACCAGTCGCATTAACTTTTATATTTCCAGCATTACCCAAACCAAAGGTACTAGCAGTTATTTCCGCACCATTTGTTAGAGAAAGAGATAAGGTTTTAATATTGACATCACCCCCATTACCTACAGCAGCACTAGAAACGGTACTGAAAATTCCCCCTGGATAACCTTCGCCAAAAAAACCATCTAATACAACTGCTTCACGGGCATTAATATTTACATTTCCAGCATTTCCTTGACCTCTAGTACTCGCTATAATTTGAGCGCCTTCTGTTAACAATAACTTTCCTGTATCAATTTCAATATTACCGCCAGAGCCAACAGCATTATCAGCTATTTGGCTAAAAATGCCACCAACTAATGATGTAGTATTAACTCCTGTAAAAGAAATGGTACCAGCAGCTTGTATTCTGAGATCTCCTGCATTACCTTTACCTCCAGCAGATACAGCATTGGAAATAAAACTGGTATCGCTAAACTTAATGTTACCATCGGCATTGATGACGATATCACCTGCATTTAATGAACTATCGCCCATTCCTGGCGCTATTCCAGCCCTTAACCTGCTCGTTTGAGATAACAGTAAATTGTGAGCATTGACAAACAGGCTACCACCAGTACGAACGCTAGCTTCTGAATTATTCCTAAGTTCTACATCGCCCCGCGCTACACTATTAGGAAAGTTCAGGCTGAGAAGGTTTTTATCTAAATTAAGTTCGATTGTTCCTGCTGATAATAATCCGCCCAACTCAATTCGTCCCCCTGGTGCAAGCAACTGTCCACCATCTAAACTAATATTTCCTCCAACTAATAGCAGACTTTTTCCTTGAGGAACTTGTAGAGAAGTACCTCTAACACTTATAAGCGGTTGAGATGCTATTTGATTAAATAAAAGAGCATTCGGATTAACAGTTAATAAGCTTAAGTTAGTGGGAGAACTAACACTAAACAGCCCTTGATTTGCAAAGGCGATCGCTGATGCCGTAGTCTCCACAAAAGAACCGCCAATATTTAATTTAGCATTAGTACCAAAGATAATCCCGTTGGGGTTAAGTAAGAATAAATTAGCAGTACCATTTGCCTTAATGATTCCATCTATACTAGAAATATCTTGCCCGGTCACGCGGCTAAAGATATTCTGAACCTCCGCAACATTGTTAAAAAAAGCTGTAGTCCCTGTAGGAATAGAGAATTGGCTAAAGCTGTGAAATAAATTGCTGCCTGTCTTTGTACCAGCTTCAATTATAAAAGTATTACCTTGCTTAGTAACATTTGAAGTATTTGGTAGTGTTGAGTCGGAAGTAATTTGGGCATTAACAGGAGAAAATAAACTAATGCTTGTATAAAATAAAACACAATAAATCCCAGATCTCATACCAGTTAATATTGCTTTACTTTTAACAAAACGTAACTATTTATGAATACGAATCGACATTCAAGCAGAAAATTAGCTTTTTTGATCAAAATGTGGATATAAATAAACGTAAACATCAGGTGATCAACGGATTATCCCCGGCTACCAGTCTAAAGAGGAACACTTTGGACTGCTCATATTTCCCCCTGCTCTCTGCTCCCTGCCCCCTGCCATTACGGTTGTCCTATCTTCGGTTGGTAGGCTTATCCCCCATAAAAATTTATTTTTTGGATTAGCCCGATTGCTAATAAATAGGTTGAAGGTTTAACGTTTAATCATACCCACATGATTATGTGCTATTAACGTGCAGTCTTGCTGATACGTATTGATTTAGGCGTACTATTAGCAATAGGCGAGTCAAGCAAATATTGTTGGACAAACATCACTGTTGAATAAAACTGGAAATCAGAATTTTTCTTTTTGACAAATCCATGTCCTTCATCTTGTGCCAATAAGTACCAAACAGGTATGTTATTAGATTTAACTTTTGCCACCATTTGTTCAGCTTCACTTTTTGGTACGCGCGGATCGTTACCACCTTGAACAATAAACAAAGGTTTTTTAATTTTATGAGCATTATTAATAGGTGAAATTCTCTCCAAAAACTCTCGGACTTTGGGATCTCGTTCATCACCATATTGGGCGCGACGTAAATCTTGCCGATAACCGCCAGTATTTTCTAGAAAAGAAACTAAATTTGACATACCAGCAACGGACTGGGCAGCACGAATGCGATCGCTATAAAATGCTGCAACTGATAAACTCATATAGCCACCGTAGCTAGTACCGCCAACCAGCACGCGATTAGCATCAAGTTCTGGACGAGTTTTAATCCAATCAAGAAGCGCACCTAGATCCTTATAAGCATCTTCTCGCTTTAATCCATTAGCCAGTTTGAGAAATGTTTTACCATACCCTGAAGAACCACGAATATTGGGGAAAATAATATTAACCCCCAACTCGTTCAAGTAATAATTAGCACGATTAATAAAAATTGGACGTGCTTGCAATTCTGGGCCACCATGAATATCAATCAATACTGGGCGCTTACCCTTAAATGAAGCAGGTGCTTTGTACAGAAACCCCGAAATCACCTTGCCATCAAAGCTTTTCCATCGCACAAGTTCAGGATAAGAAAAGTTTTGTGTATTAACTCCACCTGTATCACTCTTTGTCCACCTGAATAACTTTCCAGTTTGAAGGTTTAACGAATAAGCATCAGGGGTAGAACGAGCAGATACAAAGTTAAATCCGAGTTCTTTTCCATTTTTATGCCAGCGAAGATTGGAAATAACACCAACAGGAACTTTGGGTACTGGTTTCTCTTTTCTGGGCGACGTATCTAACAAATGTAGGCGTGAAATACCATCTTCATTAGTTACAAAAGCTATGGTCTTGCCATTTTGTGAAACAGCAAAGTCCTCAACATCCCAATTTATACGTTTCGTTAACAAGGTAACTTGCTTAGTGGCAATATCTATATATGCAAGCCGCAGAAACTCTGAATCTCGATCTGTAGTAACATATATCCCTTTACCGTCTTTGCTAAACTGAGCATCTCCGTAAACAATTTTCTCAGTTCCTCGTTTAGGTGTTATTAAGGTTTTTTCTCCAGTAGCTACATCAACAATCCATAGGTAGCTTTCGGAAGCAGAAATGCCTTCTCGCACAAGAATTTTTTTATCATCTGGCGACCAGCTTAAAGGTATCCATCCACCACCTTGCACCTGCATGAGCAGCCGATCTGTTTGAGGATCGGTAGGGTTCATAATATAGATATCGACATCTTTACCATTTCGTTTGGTCGAAGCATAAGCAATGCGCGAGTCCCGATTTGACCAAGTAAAGTGTGTGTTTCGTGACTTACCATCTGTTAGTAAGGTAATCTTCCCGTCCTCTTCATCGTAGCGATAAAACTGAAAAGCCTCATTACCACCGATAGCTTTACTGAAAATGAAATAATTACCTTGGCGTGGCTCATACGATACATTGCCAACAGCATCAGGAAAATCAGTCAATTGCTTGAGACTGCTACCAGGAGAATCTACTTGATAAGCTTGTGTTGTATTGCCAATACGGGTAGCAATCAACATTTGTAATTTTGTTGGATGCCAAGAAGAAAAGCTAGAGTAACGAAAATTACTGTATTGCCCTACTTTCTGGATAAGAGAAGCTGGTATTTTAGGAATACCATCAACAACTAAATTACTACTGGGACTAGGTTCTACCTCTGTTTGACTATAAGCTTGAGGGGGAAAAATAGTTGAACAAATACTGAAGCTAAGTGCAATTGAGAAAGCTTTTATTAACCTAATTTTCATGTGTTTCTAGTTAACTAATCTTCAACAACGCAATACTTGAGGCAAGTAAATGATTGATGCCATTTCCGGATAAATAGGCTAAAAAACTGTCGGCATAAGACTTTGGCAAGAGAAAACTACAAGTGAGGATATTAAATCAGACAGCAGAAGTGCAGAGTATCTACCTATCGAGGGTTGATTTTGTAAAGTATTTCCCAACCTCAAGATTGTTGATTTATCGCTATCAGTCTGTCATTGGGATACTTTGGGTTGCTTATAGTTTAAAAATTCAGGTAGGAGAGCGATCGCATTTTGCCAGAGCCAAATCACATATTTCCCCTGTTCCCTGCTATTACGGTTGTCTCGTCTTAGGTTGCTAGCCAGCAAGGAAATCTTCAAAAACTCTCAATACCTGTATTAGTAATACGAGCAAACTGCTTTATGCTTTTTTCTTGCACTCCCCACGTTTTTGTGGCACATTATGTTTATTAGTGACACAAAATTATTTTTATGTCACATTAATAAAGAACATGGCAGAAAGTCGAGAACAAACTGAAGTGCGTGTTGGCCCCCAGGGGCGAGTAGTGATCCCTGCTGAAATCCGTCGAGTCCTGGGTTTAGAAATAGGTGCGATGCTAATTGCTCGTATTGAAGATGGACGGCTGGTACTCGAAAAGCGAGAAAATATCTTAGCGCGGCTGCGATCGCGGTTCGCTCAGATTCCCAAAGAAGTCAGTCTAGCAGAGCAACTGATTGCTGAACGCCTTCAAGCAACTCGACAGGCAAGTCAACAATAGTTAAGGTCAGAAGATGTCAGTTACTCATTATGTTCTTGATGCTTCTGCTCTTTTAGCTTGGTTACAAGGAGAGCCTGGGGGTGAGGCTGTCGAACCTTTATTTAATCAAGCAGTAATATCCAGCGTTAATTGGACAGAAGTCTTACAGAGAAGCATGAGTTACGGAGTTCCTCTAGAAGGAATGCAGGCTGATGTTGAGGCACTGGGATTACAAATCTTGCCATTTACTGCTACTGATGCTTTTTGGGTTGCCCAACTATATCAGCCACATCAATTGCAAAGTTTGTCCTACGGAGATCGAGCGTGTATTGCACTAGCACAACGATTAAACTTAACTGCACTCACTACTAATCTGGCTTGGGTAGATCTGGCTCTGGGAATTGACATTCAGGTACTTCGATAACTATGGTTTTTGATTACTCAACAAAACTATATTCGTCACGGCAATTAACACACGTAAACTTGGGAGAAATTAATTGAGCAAAGTAATAGCACTATTTAACCAATCTGGTGGCGTAGGTAAAACGAGTTTAGCTATGAACCTTGCCTATCACATCACTGAACGCAAAAAGCGCGTGCTCTTAATAGATATGGACCCACAAGGATCATTAACGACATTTATGGGTTTAGATGCTAGCGATCTCAAACAAACTGTTTACGAATCAATTTTGCATACTAAGCCCTTATTTATCCACTCTGATATTCACGGCATAGATTTAGCTCCAGCTAACATCACTCTGAGTTCAGCGGAGTTGGAACTGGTAGTTGCAGATATGCGGGATATTAGGCTCAAGGAAGCAATTGAGCCAGTGTTGGATAAGTATGACTTTATTCTGATTGATTGCCCACCCAGTTTAGGACTGTTGAGTTATATTAGCTTAGTGGCATCGACGCACGTATTGGTACCAATCCAGACTCAATATAAAGCTTTTTGCGGAACGGAGTTGTTATTGAGTACAGTAGCGAGAGTGCGATCGCGTCCTAACCGCAAGTTAGCTATCGCTGGCTTTATTCCCACGATGTACGACGGGCGTAATATTCAAGATGCTCGGACTTTAGACGCAATTTCAGAACAGTTGAAGCAAGTAGGGCAAGTATTTCCAGCAATTCCTCGTTCTACAGCTTTTGCCGATGCTTCAGAAGACCATGTACCTTTGGCTGTTTATAACCGCAAGCATCCGGCAGTAACTACCCTCAAAAAGATTGCGGCTAGCTTGGAGAAACTGTCATGAGCAGACGCGATCGCCCTTATCATCAAATGAAGCTAGATCCCTTAAATACGTTGTTTGGGGATTCAATTCCAGTAGCGGAATTAGTGCCTTTGGATGCCATCTGTTTACCACAGCAGCAGCCAAGACGCTACTTCGATCCACAAGCAATGGAGGAGCTAATCGAGTCAGTGCGACAGCACGGGGTTCTGCAACCTTTGCTAGTTCGACCATTATCTGATAATAAATATGAATTAGTAGCTGGAGAGCGGCGCTACCGAGCAGCATCAGCCGTCCCACTGGCGGAAGTCCCAATTGTCTGTCGCTCTCTTTCTGATGAGGAAGCTATGCAGCTTGCCCTAATTGAAAATCTCTGCCGCGAGGATTTGAATCCAGTAGAAGAGACGGAGGGCATTCTGCAACTACTAGCTTTAAAGCTAGGAAGCTCTTTGGAGGCTGTAACTTCCTTGTTGTACCGCTTGAAGAATGCGGCAGATAAGTCTGGAGATTTTAGGCATAACGTTATGCCTAACTCAGAATTAGAACAAATTGAAGAATTGTTTGCAGGTTTGGGGATGATGACATGGGAGTCATTTGTGAAAAATCGTTTACCCGTGTTGAACCTGCCAGAAGATGTTTTAGCCGAGTTGCGCTCCGGTAAAATTGAGTACACAAAGGCTAAAGCGATCGCTCGACTCAAAGATGAAACTGCCCGACTTGAGTTGTTGTCAGCAGCTATCGCTGAACACTTATCCCTTAGCCAAATTCAGGCACGGCTTAAAACTTATCTTCAAACCGATAAGGAACCAACCGAAAGAAAAGAGCGGGTAGAGAGAATTATCAAAAGAGTAAAACAAACACGGGTTTGGGAAAACCCAGAAAAGTGGAGCCGCTTAGAAAAGTTGCTGGCAGAAATTGAAGTATTGGTATCTGAAAAAACCCAGTGAATTTTGTTTTATAGCCTACAACAATGGTGACAGGTCTATTGGTCAATGGCGCTTGAGGATTAGGAACTGCTTGGCTGCTGAGATTGTTATCATAGATGGCAACCACCCAGCAAGTAGAGACCAATTCCATCAACGCGAACTGAGGAATTAGTTAAGGACAGAGCACCCCAGAAAAACTTTTTACCCCATAACATCCGTGTCCCTGCCACAATCAAATCATAGTTAGATTCAGCCCAAAGTACATCAATTAGTAATTGAGTATAAAAAATCAGTGACTGAAACAATGTTGATGGAAAAGCAAGTGTCGGAAGTATTCACTATGACAGTCACAGGGCAAATTGTTACTGAAGCGGATACAAGTGTGGCGATCGCTACCTTAGAAGACACCCACTTACGCGTTAATCCTCATCCCAACTTTCCCTTACCTACAGGCATCCACACCTGGTACGTTTTACCCGCAACTGATTCGACAGCACAAATATCAGGAGTGCGGATCTTGGGTTATAAACCTGTAAATAATCAACCACTTGGCTGTTGGTTCACAGGTAGGGTAATTCAAGTTAGCAAACGCAATACTCAAGTATTGTTCAAAATATCATTTATTGGTCAAAAAGACCTGAAAATTACCTTATTATCAGCACTCCCACAAATGAAATCAGGTGAGTTGTGGCGAGTAAGTGCGGTAATGAGGGAAGGCTATTTACATATTACACAGGCAGAACCTTTAGAAATAACTACCTCTACAAACTCAAAATCTGCTGATGCTGTACAAGCATCCAACCCAACCCCAGTAATTGAAACAGTTAAACGCATTGTTCACGGAAATACAAAAGAAGAACAACCATACTCTTCTAGGGTAGTTACAGAAACATTTGAGGAAACAACAGCACGACTTTTAGCAATTGCGAAACTCACTGTAATCGCTCAAACAAGCCAAACCCAATGGGTTTTTTCCTCCCCTAGAAAGCGAGGTAAACTGTGGGAATGGGAAGCTGTTTTGTCCGATGCAAATGCCGCCAAATCGCGCCACGACTTAAAAGAAGCATTGAGAGCTAGGATTCAAGTAAATCCTTACACTGAAGAAGCGAAAGTCCTATGGTTTTCTAACAAGTTTAATACCCATGTCGAGGATGCTGATTTAGACAGCACAACTGATACAGAATACCCACATAAAAATCGCTTAAGTGTCACACCATTAGGCGCTGCTAGAAGTATCGGTGCAAGTTGTTTTAGGGTATTAATTGGCCCTTATGAAATTGTTCTCGATGCAGGTACTAGACCCAAAGGCAGTAACCCCTTACCAGCATTTGAACATTTAAAAAATCCTAACCTCATCTTAATTACCCACGCCCATCAAGATCACATTGGGGCATTGCCTGTATTCCATCAACGTTTCCCTGCTACCCCCATGATTTGTACTGCGGGAACTAGGGAAATTGCTCATGTCATGCTCACTGATTGTTTAAAAGTGCAGCAATCAAATGAAGATTTTGAGCAATTATTTGATGAAATTGACCTAGACCAAACATTATTCCAACTACAAACTCAACCAGTAGGTCAGGATTTTGAACCGCTACCTGGATTAAAAGTGCGGTTTATTCACGCAGGGCATATTGTTGGTGCAGCTTGTGTTTATCTCAGATATGGAGAGAGAAGTCTTTTATATACAGGAGACTACAACACTACTAATAGTAGGACTACCGATGGGTTAAGACTTGCTGATTTACCTGAAGCTGATATTTTAATTACTGAATCAACTTACGGCGCAGATACTCACCCATCTAGAAAAGCCCAAGAAACCGAATTATTACAAGCTGTTGCAGAGGTTGTATCTAATGGCGGTAATGTACTAATTCCGGCTTTTGCTTTAGGACGCGCCCAGGAAATTATCTTAGCAATTCGCACCAGTGCTTTATTCCATAAGCTGAAAATTCCTGTGTATATAGATGGTTTGGTAAGGGCAGTTACGGATGTATTTCGAGACCATATAGATTTCCTGCCTGGAAGTGTACAGAACTTTGCTCTTCAACAAGAACCCTTTTTTGATCCGAATGGGACACCGCCGATTATACCAATTGGTCATCCTAGAGAGCGTCCGTTAGCTATAGCCAAACCTTCTGTAATTATTGCTAGTTCGGGAATGCTTAGTGGCGGAGCTAGTGTTTACTATGGTCAGGCATTATTAGAAAGAGATAATGCGGCGATATTTATCTCTGGTTATACAGATGAAGAATCTCCTGGTCGTTTTCTACAGGGGTTACAGAAAGGGGATGAAGTTGAAATCGAAGGTAAAAAGTTAACAGTCCGCGCTACTGTGAGGCGGTTTAATCTTTCAGCCCATGCTGATAAGGTTGGCTTGACACAAGTAATTCATCGAGTCAATCCCAAACATCTAATTTTGATTCATGGCTCAATGGATGCTTTGCATGAACTTTCCCATACGGGAGATTTGAGGGATAAATACTTTATTCATATTCCCGCAGTTGGTGAAGAAATTAAGTATGGTACTTTACCAGAACAAGTTAGTGGTCGTCAGTTAAGTAAGATCGAAAATACTCAAGAGTTTGAGGTGACGGTTGAGGCGGAAGTTGAAGGTGCATGGCTACACATTCCTGAGTCGGTATTAAGCGATCCTCGCTGGGAAAATTTGAGTGCGACGGGTTTGTTAAAAGCTAAGTGGAGTGGTGGGCGATTAATTTTGAGTGCAGTTTCCAGGGCGGAAACTGCGATCGCATCCGCAAGAGCTAGTGGTGAAGATTGTTGTGCGGTCTGCCAATTTTTTAATGATAAAATTTGTCAGTCTGCTGGAAGTCCGTTATTTTCTCTTCAAGTAGATCCTCGTGGTAAGTGTTTGGAGTTTTACAAACAGCCGAAATTTGAGCAAGATTTGATTTCCTTTGAGCAGGATTTAGAGGAAAACTGCGATGACTTAGATTTGATTTAAGTTTTAAAATGTTGAAGGCGATCGCCGTATCAAAAAAGTAGCTAAAAAAATTATGGAACTTAATAAAGCTGTTGAAAGTAAAAAAAACCTCGTCGAAAAACCGTTTACAGATACAGATTCCCTCACATTATTCCAAGCAGTAGGCATCATTAGAGGACAATATTTTCCAAGTCAAGATAACCCAAGGGAGGGCATCGTAGTAACGGAATCAGGTACAACATTAAGCGCCCATTTACGCCAATCGGCACAAAAACAATGTGCCGGACATCTAGAAAAAATTACTGAATCACAAGTTTGGTCGTGCTACCCCCGGCAAATAGAAGAAGCACCTTGGCTCAAGCTTACACTCAAAAATATCAGGTCTCCGCAAACTATAAGGGAACACATCAACTTTTTCTTGATTCGGGGTGTGATAGTTAATCAAGATTTAACAGCCAATACATTTGACATCGAAATTCGCAGAAATTTACAACCCCCCAAAAATGGCAGGCAGTGGAATAAATTCAAACCTTTTACCTTAAATATTGTAGGTAAATTACCTAATGGTTCAGTTAACCAATTCTGGGAATTAGCTTGTAGTTTAGACGGCTATAACTTAGTCCTAGAAGATGCACACTTAGTCAGTGCAAACTTTGTCGAACCAGACGATGTAGCCTTGTCTGAACCAACCCTTACCCCCAAAGCTCCAGTAGTAAAGCAAGCTGAATCATCAGCCAAAAAAGATCGTCCAACAATTCAAGCTCAAACACCGAAAAATATTAGTTCAGGAGATTCGGAAATGGCAACCGCAGGTAAACTAGAATTAACCATCAAAATCAATAGCTTTCCAGAAGATGTCAAAACAGTTGAGAATAACTGGAAACATTTTGAGCTTGATTGCGACGGCGTAATGGTCAGTATTACTGTTAAACCAAAAATTTTTAAAAAATTGGAAGATGCTGTCGCAAATTATCCTATGTGGGTAGCTGCGATCGCAGGTAAGATGGGCAGCCGAACTGAAAATGGCTTTGTGCTAGAGAATGCCAGCATTACTACATTTGAACGTAAACCCAAAGAATCTGTTGAACCTATAGCCACAAAAGTTTAGTTGTTGATCTGATCAATCAAAAGAATCTTTTTTAGCAACAAGAGTTTTCCATGAGTGTACCCCAACCAGTCTCTTTACTTTATAGCGGTCAAGCAGGGGAGTACTTCGGCACAGATTATGAAGGATTACCCGCAGACGTGCATCCTAGTATTCATGAGGTTGGGCAACTGCTCCTAAGCCAAGGTTTAATTTATTTAGGGAAATTAAGATGTTCTCAATTCTCCCAGGTAGAGGTTTATGCGTATGCCTTGCCTGACCAACGCCTTGCCGTCTCAGTTATGGCGGGAGAATCGGGCTTAAGAGGGATTGATTGCGTTTCTAAGTTCCTCGATGATAGCTTTCTCACCACCACCACAGTGCAAGTCCTCCACAGCGCCTACGACGAACAGAAACTCTTTCGGATTTCTTTACCTGGATCTAATGCTGTAGAACTTTTGGAACAGCATTTGATTTTTGTTCAAGACTTTGAACAGAGGTGTGGAGCAGCACAGACAATTTTTACAAATCTATTGGCGAACGCCCAAATAATGGATGAATACACCGTTCGTCAGCAATCCAACGTGGGACATGGCTGGTTGCAGTTTGCAGGTGGATTTGCCCAGGCAAGTGTTGCTCAAATGATGGGGAATGATTCTAATGAGATTGCAGAGGATGAAGATGAAGAATATAACGAAGATAGTATTGAATACGATCGAGAAAACGCATCGCCATTAATTCGCGCCATTCTCCAGGATGATTTAGCGCAGGTTGAAAGCTTGCTAAAAGCTGGTGCAGAACTCAATCCTAGCAATTGGCGGGAAAAAGTTCCCCTTGTGGCAGCCGTTGCTCGTGGCAATCCGGCAATCGTGCAAGCGTTGATTGCGGCAGGAGCTAATTTAGATCAACTCGATATGTCTATTGATGCACGTCCGATGGGAATGGCCATCAAGCAAAATCGACCAGATCTCGTCAAACTGTTATTAGATGCTGGAGCTTCCCCAGAAGGAGGCACCCTTGAAGAAACCGGATTGGCACTTGCGATCGAGCAAAATAATTTACCGATTTTGCAAATGTTGTTAGATGCTGGTGCAAATCCAAATGCAGGTATGGAAGACGACTACCGAGCCATTATGCTGGCAGCATTATACGGTCGCTTAGAAATGGTGCGATGTCTGGTGACTCATGGTGCTGATGTAAGCGCCTGGAGTCAGGGCGAAACAGCGATTATGAGTGCAGCTCGTGAGGCTCATCAAGCTGTCTACGACTACCTCTATCCCCTTGTTGATGCAGAAACCCGTCGCTATGCGGATAAACATGGGCAAAAGAAAATTGCTAAAGCAATCAAACGCAAAGCTCGTAAAGCTAACAAACTAGCAGAAAAACTGGGGAATGCTGCTCTGTACGGCAAACTAACCAAAGTCCAGCAATTGTTAGCAGAGGGCGCAGACCCTAATGCGATTACCGAAAGCGGCAAAAGTCCGCTCATGTTAGCTGCAATGTACGGTCATAAAGACGTGCTGGCAGCACTGCTAGATGCTGGGGCTGACCCTAATCTCGGCAGCGATGAAGATTTTGAAGAAGGTACAACTGCTTTAATGTACGTTGCCAGTAATTTCTTTGCCTCGAATCGGGCAGAAGTAATTAAGTTTCTGGTTTGTCGCAAAGCGGATGTGAATGCCCAGAATGACAAAGGAGAAACCGCATTGATAATTGCAGGTCAGAATGCTGATGCAGTGAAAGCATTGATTGAGGCGGGTGCCGATCTCAATTTGCGAGATAACGAAGGCAATACTGCTATGATGCGAGGAAATTGGGCAATTCAGCAGTTACTTCGTCATGCAGGCGCTTCTGAAGAGGGTATGAACGATGTGGCTTTAGTCAAAGCGGCTTGCGAAGGCGACTGGATGAAGCTAGAAGAGTTATTGCAGTTGGGAGCCAATGTGAATTATAGCGACGGCAGCGCTTTGGTTGCTGCCGCAGGTCAGGGGAATTTAACGATTGTCGATCGCTTGATCCAAGCTGGGGCTAATGTGAATTTGGGCTGGAAAACTGGTCTTACCCCGATTGCTGAAGCAGCCTATCACGGTTATCTGGATGTGGTAGAGCGATTACTCAGTGCGGGAGCAGACCCATTTCAGCACACGCATAATGATGAGTTTTACGATGCATCAGGCTACGCTCAACAAGGGCAAGCTGAAGGACACCATCCTGGTAAAGACCATGCAGCGATTATTGAACTTCTGAGTCGTCAACCCCGTTAGTGCGGAAGAGGTAAACACATGAGAGTCGAATTGTATTACTGCCAAGCGAATCGCATTTCTAAATCGCCTGCCAATTGTTCTAATAATGCTGATAGCGTTAAGAGCGATTCTGCAACTTGTAACCGCGGTTCTAGAGTTAGTTCTTTTGCTAATCTTTTTAAGAATTTGAGACGACATCGTGAGGGTAAGTAAGGATTGCGAAGTCCCTCAATTAGTCGTTCTGCTGGCACCCATTCACTCAAAAAACAATTGTACCATGATTTGTAACGAATAGCAAAAAATGTATGCAAGCTTTCTGCTAGTGCTAAAGCACCACTCACCTGCCGAATTATTAACTCGTAAACCAACATTCTAATTCTGAACTTCCTAATCAAAACTTTTTAGACTACACACCTATCGGTGTTTTTAGACAAAATTAAAATTAGTAAAATTTAAATGATTAAAGTAGTTAAAATATTTTTCTAAAAAAGCTAAAAAACTATAATTTCATGGAAAGTTGAACAAGATCTGCACTTCCAAGGCTAAAAAATCTGTAAAAAATAATTTCTCTGTTACTAGAATCAATTTAAGTTTTTAAAACTATATTGACTCCACATACGCACCTAACGGTGGCTTTTTTATAGAGTTCAAAAGTGTAAAAAATGTTTGAAATAATTAATCAATTTTCAGAAAAAAGTCAGTATATTTTAGAAACACAAGCCCAAAATCTAGTCAAAGAGATGCAGTTGGACGTTTCCAGTTATGCACCGAATCGTTACCGCCTTTGGCTATTTCACGAAGCAAACTTGAAAAACCCACCTACTACAACTGAAGCAGTTTTTAACGAATTTTGGTGGCAAGTAGCACAGCGTGTTTATCCTGGATCAAGTATTGCTTTGCTGACCTTTGGCGGCGAGGCTGGCAACATAAAAAGCGACGCTCGAATAGGTTGGCATCGTGACCATACCTTTGCTATGCCAATAGCAAAAGCCATAAACTTTGGTGGCAATGCCGAATTTGGTTACGATTTTAACAGGCAAGGCGGCAACAAGAAAATCATTAAACTAGCACCTGGTAGCGTCTTTCATTTCGACTGCAAACACCTTCACGCAGTACTTAATCACGATCCCAATAGATTTAGCCTGATCCTTTGGAAAATTCGCCAAGATAGCCGATATCCAGAACTTAAAATCTGCGATCGCATCTCTAAATTGCTAGCTTAAGTAACATTAACAATAATAACCGCAATAGTGTGGTTATTATATTTGAGCAATTGTCTAGATTTATTTTCTAGCTGAACCACCAATAAGCAACTCCTAAGATCGAGATTGCTCCTAAGATAGGTAGGATTGCAGCATTGAATAAAAAATAACTCATATAACCAAACAAATATAATGATTGATACCAGCCCAGCCGAAGGAAAATCTTTTTACCAATCAGAACCATTAATTGCCCGCCTACGCGGTATCATCCGCGATTACCCAGAAGGCGTAGGAATTATCAAAGAATTAATTCAAAATGCTGACGATGCTCAAGCAACTAAAGTAGAAATTACACTCGACTGGCGTACTCATCAACCAGGAATACTACCTGATGAGCGGATGAGTAAACTCATGGGGCCAGCCATGCTAGTTTACAACAATCAGGTATTTACCGACCGAGATTTTGACAGTATTCGTAGCCTGGGACAAAGCAAAAAAGCACAAGATTTACATAAAACAGGTCGCTTTGGAGTCGGCTTCAACGCCATCTATCATGTTACAGATTATCCTAGCTTCATTTCCCGCGATCGCCTCATTTTCTTTGATCCTCACGGAACAGCTATTCCAGGAACTTCTCAGCAAGAACCAGGAAGAGAGTGGAACTTAGCAGCATCTCAATGCTATGAGAAATGCCCTAGTTTTATGCAACTTTATGAGGCTGGGGGATTACCCTTCGGTGCCGAAGACTTTATGGGGACTTTATTCCGTTTACCATTACGCACAGAAACCCACGCACAAGATAGCGAAATCCGCAAACAACCTTTTACCGAAGACAATGTTAGAGAACTAATTACTGAGCTAATTCAAGGAGCAGAAGAACTACTATTATTTCTCAAATCAGTCCAAGAAATTCATGTTTTTGAAATTCCTGCTAATAGTAATAACCGAGAAGAAATTTTAAGTATCCTTACTCTTAATCCCACAGAAGTGCAGACAGCACGCCAAAAAATATTCAATGCCATTCCTGATGAGCCACAAACATTAATCGAATTATGCCGCCATCATCCCGATGCCCTTATTTCAACCTCTTATCGCCATGAAATAGAAACTGTTACAAAAGAAAAAACTAACAACTCCACTTGGAGAGTGGTTAATTTGATTCGCATTGACGAAGGCGATGAATTAGCTAAAGTCATCCAAGCAATGCACTTGCAACAAGAAAAAGTATTACCTTGGGCAGGCGCGGCTGCAAGAATTAGTGCTACTACCACTACAGGCAATATTAAACCAGTTCAAGGTAAAGTATTTTGCTTTTTACCGCTTCCCTTAGCATCAAATTTACCAATTCATCTTAATGGCTTTTTTAACTTAAATAGTTCACGGGATAATCTCAGTAGCGATAGTGGACAAACAGGTTCATACCGCCCCAGAGCCATTTGGAATTCATTACTTGTCCGCCATGTTTTATCTCATGCCTGTGCCAATTTAATTGTTGATTTAGTTCAAGATATTGGTAAAGATAATCCGGGGGAGTTCTATAAACTCTGGTTGATTAATAAAATTACCTTTAGTAAAGCTTTAGAAGAATTACATAATTATGTAATGCAACTTTTATATCGCAAACCAGTTGTACGGAGTGCAGTAGAACATCTCAGTGAAGAAGTAGAAAATAGTTTGGCTCAAACTTGCTGGGTAACTCCACCAACTGTAAAAATCTTGCCGAGTAATTGGCACTCCTTATTACCACCACTTCAAGCAGATAAGATTGATATTCCCTCTCCACCGCTACCAGAAGCCATCTTATCAGCTTTTCAGGCAGCAGGTTGTCCTTTAGAAACCTTTAAACCATCTGATTTACGTCAACACTTAACTCTCCACGAGCCATTAGGCGTACCTTTAGCAGAAGCAACTTTACCTAGCTTACGTAATCAGCAATGGATAGTTAATTTATTGCGTTACTGTCTGAGCGATAATTACAAAGATTTACGAGGTTTACCTTTAGCTATTTTAGCAAATGACACCTTACAAGTCTTTGGTTACAACCCTATCGGTACTACTTATTTAGCTGATGATAAAGTACGGCAAATATTTGCTAGTTACCCAGAATGGTTTCTTCACCCTACTTTATATAATCAGGTATCTTTACATAAATGCGTTGGCGTAACACAAATGCACGCCAATGAAGTAGCTAATAAATTAACTCAAATAATTAACTCTCACTCCCCAACATATGCTTGGCAACCTGATGCGCTAACTCCTCCTAACGCTGGCTGGCTCACCTTAGTTTACGATTACTTCAAAAGTATCTCATCTCTACCATTAGCTGAACTGAAATTAATTCCCCTGGTTCCAGGTAATGACGGCAAACTTTATCAAGGTGGATTAGATACTACACCTTTATTGCATAGTCCTGACCTTAAGCCAATTACCCTGGCTGCTTTACAATATTTCGGGGTAAAAATTATTGAAGCACCTGTAGTTTTATTAAAAGCGATCGCTCAATTTATAGAACGGCACGAAGATCAATTTATTTGGTATACTACTGGGCCGGATGTAGTAGATATTATCTCTGCTAATTCGGCTAAAAATTTAACACTTTACGACCAACAACACTATACATCTTTATTAAATTTCCTAGCAGATGATTCGTGGTTAACAGGTGAGAGACAATTTGAGGAACATCGACTCAGTAAGCTACGAGAATTACGCATTTTCTCCACCAATACTGAAGAAATTGTCAGCTTAAATGAAGACAATATTTATCTACCTGGCGACGGCTATTCACCGCCAGAAATAGCTGGAAGTGTAAGGCTTTTACGCTTAGGTACAAGTAAAAATGAATGGTTGGATTTATTTCAAATACTAGAAGTTCCCGTACTAACTCGCGCCCGCTTAATTGAAGATTGTTTATTAGCAGAGTATTTATCTCTAGCATCTGATGAGCAATTAATTGCTTTAACATGGATTCGAGATAATTTAAGGGCTGTTAAAAAAGAGCTACAGCATCAACCACACGAATTTACTGCACTCCAATCTAAAATCAAAAAAGCTCGTTTGGTACGTTGTACAGATGGGAGATTACGTGCTGTTACCTCAATCTATAGCCCTGAAAGTGAAGTAGTTCGTACTATTCTTGGGGATAAAGCAGCTATCCCCGATCTAGAATTTTACTCGCAAGGTTCAGCTTTGTGGTTAGACTTTTTCAAAAGTCTAGGGATGTCATCCCAACCTAGTGCTGATGATTTATTAGCCTGTATAGATAATTTAATTAAAACAGCCAATTTATCTGGCGCAGATATTGTTGCAGATAAGATTATGGAAGTTTTTAACTATATTATTAATAATTGGGATACTTTGAAAGAAGCCAAAGTTAATAATCATAGTAAAAAACTCATTGAGGTTCTCAAAGATAAAGCTTGGTTAGCTGTAGAGCGTAATCCTGAACATCTGAGTAAGTATGCAGGTGCTATTACTCCAGAAAACCGTCTTTATCGTTCCCAAGATATTTGTTTTCTACAAGATGCTTACTTATTAGCGAGCCAAAAACCTATATTTGCTCGTCAGCAAACTTCTTTAATCAAAATAGAAATCCGTCAAGCACTTGGTTTTCAGCCAATTGCTCCTGACTTAGTTCTGAAACACTTTGAGACTATTATTAATATAGCCTCAACTAAAAAAGAAATATTTACAGCACATCAAAATTCTTTCTTAACATCAGTTAAAGCTATCTATAAATATCTTTATGATACTTTTGGGGAAGGTCGTGTAACTGAAGAACAACGTCAACAAATTCAAAAACGTTTCCAAAACTGCGAATGTCTTTGGGATGAAGCTACCAACAAGTTTTGGCAACCTCAACACACTTTTACTGAAAATGTACCTTTCTTTGGAAATCGCCGCGTTACTATACCTTTTACCCATCGCCTAGGTGAAGTTTACCAACTTTTAGGTCAAAAGAATTCACCTCATATTCTTGATTATTTAGATTTTCTACAAGAATTAGCTAGTGAATACAACAGCACACCTTTATCTAAAACCGATACAAATTATACCTTACAAGTATTGCAACGTCTAGAAGCTCAACTAGCTTTGGAGGACACTTTCGTTAAAAATTTCCCAATCCTCACAGCAGATGCTCAATTAAGGTTAGCTAATGAAGTCTTTATCCCTGATGCACCTTGGCGTAAGGATTATATCAGTCCCAACCTTTTACTTCATCCTCAAGTTTCTGTCAAGTTAGCTAAATCTGCTGGTAGTTTATCTTTAATTAAAGATGTGATTGAAAAACCTACTAAAGTTAATCAGTCTTTAGATATTCTCGTGAATGAATGGTGTCAAGGTTGGCAAATAACGCTCAAATCTCCAGAATTTATTACAGGGTTAAAACGTTTAATTTTTCACGAATATGACTTAGAACCTATAAGAGATTATAGTTGGATTACTACGGCTCAAGTTTTGCCAGCTAGTCAGATATCAGTAGATTTATTTTTACAATCTGGTATTCAAATTGCTTCAGCTATCCCTGGTAGCTATTATTTTGATGAATTTAAAAGAATATTTAATATTGCCTGTAGTGATAGTAAGTTGATTATGCTTTACTATTTATCATCAAGTTTAAATAATCAACTAAGGCAGTATACTTTACAAAATTTACTGCCTCTAGCAAGTATTATTGATGCTCAACCGAAACATATTAGTAATCTACTTAATCAACTACGCATCAAAGCTTTACATCAAGGTAATTCCTTAAGTATTGCTGAGGATAATTATCAGCAGTTAGAATCTGAGCAACTAGGACAATTTTATTCTGTAGTTTTTTACAAATGGCTTGGCTATACTGATATTTTACAATCTTCAGATGCTTCTGCTTATTACCTTACTTGTAGCGGCTCTGATTTAGTATCAACTCAGATAATTATTAAAACGATTAATCATAATTGTCATTATTTACATTTTGCTCAATCTGAATGGTCAATCTTGTCTACATCAAATCAAAAAACTGAGTTACTAATTGTTACTTTAGCAGGAGGTGAAGTTGAAGCAATTATTCAAGTGAGTGAAGCTTGGAATACTTTCAAGTTAGCAGAAGCTGAATTTAAAAAACAGTTGCCTGATGTTGATCCTACTACTCAAGATTCCCAACCAATAATAGAATTTTCTATCAACGCTGAAACTGGAAATTCTGAGTTGATTCTTAATCGGCAAAAGTTGTTATCCTTTATTAAATCTTTAAAAATTAAACAGTATCAGCCCATTATATCTGGTGAATTGGGTAAAGATAAATTGGTAAGTTTTCAAGAGATTTAATTGGTTATCAGCCAGTTCATTGTCCATAAAAAAGTTCAGATATTGTTGATTGGTTTATCCCATTCTTGGCGGTAGAGGTCGATTAGCCCTAGCCATAATCCTTTCAAAAGCCTGGTGCTGATGTTGGTCATCTAACCAAGCATGATAAGTCTGAATATGCACTGCTACCGAATGACCCATTTGCTTGGCAGCTAACGATACCTCCAACCCATATGCCATACTCCTAACTGCCCAAGCATGGCGTAAATCATAAGGGCAAAAAGGTACTTCTTGCCGCCGAAAATATTGCGATACCCTCTGTCCCAATTCCTTATTATTTCTACCCGTACACGCTGGTACTTTTATATCAAATAAACTCCACTGTTCTACCCATTCTGGATGTAACGGCCATATTTTTCTCGCTCCAGTTTTTCCATCTAATACATGAAGCACCCCAGATCCCCGCTGAAAGTCCGCAACATCTAAATGAAATACCTCATGAGGTCGCAGTCCATAAGTCGCTAACATCCCAAAGCACCATCGCCATGCTGGGTTAGCAATTGTTGCATACACCGCAGCTATAGTTTGATCTGATGGCAGTACCCGCTTACTTACTTTTGTAGGGGAATAATTACCACTAAACCGTTTAGCATCAAACTCCACATTGGCAAACTTTGCTAAGATATCCAATGCCAAACAAGTCTTCTGACGCATCCGCGTATCTGGCTGCGTGCCTTTAATCACTTGCATCATCACATCAGGTGTCAGATACTGGTCTAGTGGCAGCCGCTGATAAACCTCTAAATAATTAGTTTGCCAAGTAGAAAGTGATTTAGCATTTTTAGCTCGCCTCATAAAGTAATCGGTTTCCACGGCTGCAATCCAATCAGCAATTGTTTGCACCTGTGGTTGTTGAATTTTCTGTTTTATATACGGCAGCCAAGAAAACTCACCACTAGCTAACAAACCTCCTACCTTGCGTGCTTCTTTTTCAGCACTGCGTACTCCTTCACTTGTGGCAGATATACCCAAAGCAATTTCTTGTTGGTGTGGTTTACTTTTGTTCGCTCCAGGTCTCGGTGGCAAAGTGCCTCTTAAATACAACCGATTCCCTTTAGACAGAATGGTTACACCCATCTGACCCATCTTCAGCCTGGAGTTCACTTGCTGTAATTGCGTCCCAAATTTTCCTATTTCCATCGCGATCGCTCTTTTTACCTCCCCTTGTCCCCTTACTCACTTGCCTCCGATCCTCGACATTAGGGTATATTATTGAAAACAACGCCCCAATCCCAATCCCTGTGCCAATTTCTGCTTTCTCATACCACCTACTAATCATCAAACCTCTTAATTTGATTATCTGTTGATATAGACAGGAGGACATAATTAATTAGTTAGGTTTTCAATATTAACCGAACTCCCATCTAGCATAAGTTTAAGCTAAAACAGCTATTTATGTATAAGTAGCTCTAATAGTTAACTTCACTAAATTTTTCCCTAAAACTTTGAGTCAGCATAATTGCTGATATTAGAAAAAGATAAGTGTCAAAATAGACATTTTCAGCTTTGAGGCGATCGCCCCTTTTAGTTTGCCGATGCGCTCCAGGGTTGCGTATATGTGCGATCTCACAGGTATGATTTAACCTTAACCTTCCGCAAAGTCCTGCCACTGTGGTGGTGATAGCCAAAAATCCTTGGGTAACAATTCAGAGTTAGGATAAGCTTCAAATGCCGAAAAGATATATTTGGCCGCATAGAGGTAGGAGTTTACCCCAATAAAAGAGCGTATCCGCTCAATAATTTGCCAGATACTATCTACGGTACGTTGGTCAATAGATTTAACTTGTTGCAATTCCTGAACCGATAGTCGATTAACTGTGCCAAACTTCTGCCACACCAAGTGGCATTGGCTTAAAGTAACTTCGGGAGACTTACTCAGTAAAAGTGCTGCCCGATAAATTGCTCCTGAATGTCTCAACATATACGGATGAATGGGAAATTCTAAACCTGATGTAGTTCCTGCAACTTTGACAATATGGTGGAGCGATCGCGCAGATAATACAGTGCGACATTCTGATGGAAATAACCATGTAGCGCCTTTGTATTCTCGTGCTAATTGCCGTAAAGCTTTAACTTCGGCAGGACAGAGAAATTGGATGTCGGGAATTAGCTCTCTACTATTTTTTCCGCGTCTTCTATTTCTATAGATGGTGAGGGTAGGCAGGAATGGTTCAAACTTTTCGGCAAAGTTTATATGTTGCCAAGTCAGTGCCACCACCTCAATAGGTTGCAGTGCATGACAGAAAGCCAGCATCAACAATGTAGAATCACGCTGCGGATTGCGAGACTTTCGAGCCGCTTGGATCAGTGCAGTAATTTCGTGCGGGTAAAGAAACTCTCTGGGTCTACGCTTAATGCTGTAGGTTTTGAGGGGCGGGGATGGCATAATCCCATCATAACTTTGCCGAAAAAACTGTTGTTCCGGCTAGATAGTATGTTATCCCATGAGGAAATATTGTGACTGTACAGAGACAATAAAGTCGTATACTGGACAATAAAGTTGTATACTGAACAATAAAGTCGTATACTCATACTAACTATGAGTAAAAGCTGGCGCTTTGTAGAGTTTTAACATCAGGCTTGTAGAATACAAGATCCGACTTAAAGTAGCCACAATTTTTAGATGCCAGCCTCAGAGCTTTCCTTCAGGCTGTGCAGCAATCAAACGTTCAGTATACGACTTTATTGTCAAAAATTCGGCGTAAATTTTTACGCCATGGCTTTCCAGTATAAGACTTTATTGTCTTGATCAATTTCATTCTCTACGCAAAATCAAGGTTTCTGAGGTTTAATAGACTATGAACCTAAAGATCTTACTTACCACTTACTAGAAAAGTTACAACATAAATTTGTGCATGGTGTTGGTTTAGAGGAAAAGGTGAGAGCAAGTCTTGGAAGTCAGTTAGACGATCGCATTTGGAGCCAACTTTGGCATGAAATAACCCGTCAAGCAAACTTAAATTACTTTAATCTGGTTAGTTGTATTCAAACTGAAGTATGGCTGTCTCAATACGGCTATTGGTTTGAGTATTTCATCAATGAGTTAGGTTGTACTTACCCCCGTAAAACCTGGAAAAGTTTTCAATTGCTTACCGAACATTGTGGATGGGTTTTTGCTTTTGAAAAACTGTGCATTGTTTGTGATCGGTTGAGTATCGAACAAGTGTCTAAGTAACAAGACTGAAATCTCGATTTATAACTTAAGTAATAGTTTTAATTAGAATTAAATTCCCAACAATGTGCGGGATCAAGTGAAACCATGTGCAGTAGAACTGTTGAAAAGTGCAAGACTTGGTGCAGTAAAACTGTTGAAAGTGAAACAAAGGTATCAAGTGAAACAAGGGAAAAAGACTTTCAACAAGTACGGGACTTTTTAGGATAAGCACCCCGATAGGGGTACTAATGCAATACTTAGAATTTCAGCATGATTTATACAGTGCGTTCTGGACTTGTCAAGAGTGATGCGTTCGCGGAGCGTGTAAATTGACACGAGTAGAAATTACTTTGTTTACAAATCGCAATTGTTCTGTGTAAGTCTTATAAGCTAAATTTTACAAGTCTCGACGCGAGAGAAGAGAGAGCCAAAATCCGCAAACACCACAACCACACCACCCACAAATAAACACGACGACGGGAGATGCCCTCCAGGGGTATTTAGGCTGAAGGTTAGCTCATTGTAGCTTTTCAAAGAGTCCTCTTCACCCCATCCAATGCGATCGCAAAACTTAACCCATGCTACATCATCATTTCCAAGTTGCCCACCGCACTCTATCCAGATGCGCTTTTGCACGCTAAAGCCAAAGCGTCCATTTGAGTATTTTGCCCAAAGTTGGTCAATCGTACGGAGGTCTTCACATGGAAAATTGTTGATAGACTCTTCATTTAACCAGCCTTCTTTCTCCCTCCCTGTTACTTTCAGCATGGCTCGGATTGTTTCTTCATCAGCTTCTCTCCATTCTCCTGCTGCTAGTAAATCTTTAAGGGGGGTATAATCCATCCCCACTGCTGAGATTAGCTGTACATCATTGTTGGAAGGTGTTAATAATTCCAACCATGCTTGTACAGACTGAGGACGGTCTTGAGGTTGCAATGCCATACCTTTGATAATGGCATCGTTGATGCGATCGCTAATTTTGGGATTATATTTTTTAGGTTCAACTATTGGAAAATCATAATCAGCCCTATACTTAGCAGGTATAGGCAATTTGTTAGTTAAAACAGTATAAAGAGTAGCAGAAACAGCATAAACATCAGTATAAGCACCAAACGCACCTCGTCTTTCATACTGTTCAATTGGTGCATAACATTCTGTTAGTTGATTAGTCATACTTTGAAGTTTACCAACAGTAACTTCACGAGCAAGACCAAAATCAATTAGAACGGGTACTTGAGTATCTTGGCGCAGGATAATATTATCTGGTTTAACGTTCCGATGTAGGAATCCACGCTCATGAACGAATGTGAGTGCATCCCCAACTTGCTTGATTATGGGTAGTGCGATCGCCTCACTTAAAGCACCGTTATCTTCAACATAATGAGCTAAAGTTTGACCGTCAATGTACTCCATGACCATGCCATAAAGTCCATCAGCTTCAACCATTTCATAAACTTGGACAATGTTGGGATGGCTGCATTTAGCTAATTTTAATGCTCCATTAATAAACTTTGTCTGTCGTTGGGTAAAATCTGGTTGGCTTTGCTGTTTCTGATTGAGAGTTTTGATAGCAAACAATTTCCCTGTGTGGGGTGCGATTCCTTCGGATAGCTTCGCTAACGCACGATAAGTATCACCATAACCTCCTCCTCCTAAAACACCTTCAATTACATACTTACCGTTATCAAGTTTCTGCCCTGCTGTCCAATTAATCATGATGCTATTCCAGTTGGTAGATGAATTAAGGTTACTGATGTGTTGATTTTTTCGTAACTTCCAACAAGCCGCGTCTTATCCTTTCCAACAGTTCAGACCGAGAAAGCTTCATCTGTGCGGCTAGAGCGAAAGCGTGTTTTTTTTCGCTTTTAAAAGTTGAGCGTGTGCCATTTTTAAGTGCAACAAGGGAACACAATAGTTATAAAGTGTAGCAGGAAAAAGACTTTCAACAAGTACGCTACTTTTTAGAAAAAGCGCCACGATAGTGGTGCTAATACAGCATACGAATTTAATGAAGATTGATAGTGCGATTACTATGGTACGTTATGCACAGTATAAAGGGTAATGGGAGCCTATCGGCTCTCTGCCATAGACTGTTATTTACTAATAATAGTAATAGAGTAAAAACCTGCGATCGCAGGGTAATAAGGCTGTAAAATCTTCCCAGTTTCCAGTTTTTACACTTTAGTTCGCTTTTAACAGTAAAAGCGTATGCAGTTTAAAATTACCATGAGTTTGCTATCTTGTTTTGAACAGTAGAGTAGTAACAATGGCTGAGATTACCAGAGAAGAATTGTTGGCTCGGTACAAGGCTGGAGAGAGGGACTTTAGCGGATTGGATTTCAGTGGGTTAGATTTGAGTGGTATCCAAGATGAGGAAATGCTCGCCCAATACGACTATGCCTTTTTGAAGGCAGACTACGCCTTGAATCGTTGCATCTTTAGAGGGGCTAACTTCAGTTACGTCAATTTTAAGGGGACTTGCATTGCCCACTGTAATTTTCGCTCTTCTATCCTTTTTGGAGCCAATTTGAGTTGCTGTTCTTTCAGCGGTGCTAATTTCACTGAAGCCGATATGCGAGAAGTCACCTTCGACAACGGTGAAGGGATTGGAGTAATTTTTGAAAATACCAATTTCACTGGAGCTAAAGGAAATTTCTGTCATGAAGGCACTTTGTGCCTGCGTAATTGTATTGGTAGAGGTGGGGAATTTATTGAATTGTTCAATGAAGAGACGGTTGCGAGAGACTATGCTAGAGACTCTCATAGAAGATATATTGAAAAGAAATATGGTATGTCCTTGGAGGAATTCGAGCGAATTCGTGATGCCAAAAAAACTAAACCTGATGCTGAAATCCCGTTCTAAGCTTGATTATCTAGTGTTTTGAGATTTTACTGTTAACTACTAGCCACAAGGTTAAAACTTGATAATTTATAATTGTTTGACAATAGCCTAGCGGCTTATTTTAATAAAGTGTTACTGTCTGTTAGACCAGAAAAAACTGCTATCGCAGTCTAAAAAGGGCATAAAATTTTTCACTCTACAGTTTTATGGCTAACAGTTGACTTGGTGTTTTAACAGTGTCCAGTGTATGCAATCATTAATTGCGATTGCCTCCGGCACGCTCCGCGAACGCGAACGCTCTCGCGCACGCTACGAAATGCACGTTCTGGTTAAATCGCAACGAGCAGTGTAAACAAGGGCTTAAAATATTTTACTGTCCAGTTTTACAGTTGCCCTTATTTTCACTTCTAACAGAGAGAGCGTGTGCAGTTGGAAGTGCAGCAATGGTTAAAAGATTTCAACAAGTACGGGACTTTTACTGCAATCAGTATGCAGTGGAACTTTCGTAAAATGGGACAGTGAAAAATAATTTCAACAATCACGGTACTTTTCGGGGAGCGCCACGATAGTGGTGCTAATACAAGATAGTAAATATTAATGCGATCGCACTTGTCACACCATGCACGCTATATAGTTTAAGGGGAGCCTATCGGCTCACTGTTAATAGAATAATAACCTGCAATCGCAGTCTAAATAGGGCTTAAAACTTATCAATTGAACCTTGAACAGTTGAGCTTGCTTTAACCTTGAACAGTCGAGTTTGCTTTTAACAATTCTAACAATTAAGTTTTTAAACTTTTAACAAGCAAGTCTGTTTTTAAAAAGTAAACTCACTTTTAATAATTTAGCTTACAGTAGTTACAGTAGTTACAAAAAAACAGGGTAGTAAAGTATCATCAATTATAAGGCGTATCACAAACAAGTTTCTTTAATTGTAACTCAAAATACAAGAGCGGATCGATTCTTTTCAACCATTCTTCTATATTGTCAGATATTTTTTCTATTGAACTTGTATCATATCCATTATCATATATCCAAGCATATACAGCACAATCTTCCTCTTGTGGGTCTATGAAATAAGCTGCTGTTAAAAAATCATCATCTTTCACATATTTTATAAATGTGGTTATAAAAAAAACATTTGTCAATCTGTCGGTTAGATATGGTTCATCGCGAGAGCCATCATCGTCATTGATATTTACTTCTTTTTGTATTTCGTAAACAGATAAAGATGGTGTGTCCTTACTAAGACTTTTACTTGAAATATTCATTATTTTGTCGCCAATTAAATAAAAAGCTTTCTTGTATTCTAACGGTAGAACAATGTTATAGTAAACCTCTATCTCTTTTATGTATGAGCAAGAAAAAAGCATGACATTTTAAATTGTTGTGTCTTCTAATAAAAATATTTATTAGTATTTTCTTCAAATCTACTCTTACATTTTAAGCTAACTTGGCATATGTGTTTATTGTCTGTTAGTAGTAGTTAAAACTGTATAAATACTGATTGCAGGGATGAATTTAAGCCCCTTTGCCCCATCGTCTCTAATTATTAAAGGGCGGTAGCCCTATTGTTAGCCGTTGCAACGGCGGGTGTTAGCTACGGGTATACAAGCCAAGTCAAGGTTCTACTGGTACAGGAAAATCGAATGAGATTTCAAGTGGTTGAGGAGTTTAAATATTAGAAGATTCAATTGGTACAGTTACCCTAATTTCTTAGCGTCACTTTCCGAAGTTATTGCTTCAGATAAAGTTTTCTATGGGCATTTGCCTACCCTACGCCTACTGCTCTACGAAATCTTTCTCATAATAAACATTATCTGATGGATACTTAGCTAAGTATTCTTCGATCTTTTTCTCAAATTCTAAAAAATCAGGTGGATGTTCAGAAAAATCTTTTCTGAGCATCTGTAAATATTGGTAAATGGGTTCTGATTCATTCTGTGGAAATTCCCACTCCTCTATTAATTCTCCATCTTCATTACATGTTTTAGATTTAATTGTAACTCCATGTTCTTTAAATCCTTCTGTCTTTAACTGTTTATTAGAGTACCATTCTTTCCAAGTTTCTATTATGCTACTTGAACTAATTTTAGGTATTTCATGTTTTAACACTCCATTCGGATACCAAGATCTGTCAAATCCTGTTTCTCTTCCCTCATAATACGATCTCTCTTTCTGGATCTGTCCATTGGGATAAGTAAAATATTTAACTCCAGTAAAGGGTATTCCTTTATAAATTAGGATCGCAGAATCTTCGTATTCAGTGTAGATTCCATTAACTCTTTTTAACATCTTTTTAATCTGTATAATAATTTAAGATTTTACCTTATTCTGGACGCGGAACAAATGGTAAACTTTTCATATATGACATTGATAAATCGCTGATAGATTTAATATCTTCTGTCAAAACTTGACAATTAGAACATCTTCGCCAGCTTCTTTGAAAGTTCTTACCTTCTTCCGCACCAAGGTAATCGAGTATTGCAAAGCAATCAATTATTAATGTTGGGTCGCAGAATTAACGATCAAATGTCATCAACCGCGATCGCGTTTACCGAAATTGATCTATTGAATAAAAATATTACTTTTATTAAACAAAGTCTTTCAGGCGATAAACGTTGTTAGAAGGAAATTTACAAAGTCTTTCAGGTAATAAACCTTGTTAGAAGGAAATTTTTCTAAATAATTAGCTATTTCTTCTTCAAAGTGTTTAACTTGTTCATCCCACTTAGCTCTTACTTCTTGGATTTCTAGTGGCAATAAGCTGTTATATGCTTTTCCTTGCTCTTTTAGTGATTGAATTTTTTTCCAGTATATATAATTTTCACCATTCGGATCTTCCATAATATTAAAATCTTCAATTAAATTTCCTTGTTGATCCCATCTTTTTCGCCAAACAATGGAGCCTGAATCATAAAAGCAATCTTCTTGCAATACTTTGTTCCCATACCATTTTTTTGACCTGCCATTGCCATCTAAATTTACAGTATGTAGTTTAAGTAAGACTCCATTGGAATTCCATTTACGATAAAAGCCCCACTTCATTCCCTCAAAATAGCTTAACTCTTCTGTGACTTGTTCTTGCTTATTAATGTAAAAATTAATACCTGTAAAATCCTTGCCGTTGTGTGCATATGTATGTTCGTCTGTATACTCAAGTGTACCTAATACTCTTTCTAGCATGATAATTTTTTTTTAGTAAGTTGACTTGTAGTAGTAATTCTTGAGTATTCAAAGAACGATCTAGTGATTGGTTTATTTATAAATAGAGTTGCTTTTGGTTTAACTATTTCTTGAATAACACATCTGGAACACTACCCACGCTACTACGGCTATGAACAATATGTTTGAAACGCCATAACATATTTTATTTAATCTTCTATAAAATCATTTAAAAAATCTTGCTCATAATAAACTCGATTTGAGGGACATTTGGCTAAATACTTGATAATTCTAGCTTCAAACGCTGCACCCTTTGGCATAAGATCTTTTAGGAATGGTGATGGTTCAATTGCAGGATCTTCTGGGAACTGTGCATATATAGCCTTACGTTCTATCCACATTTGATATCGCTCCCGATTAGAGTCTGGATCTTTTTCTAGAGCGAAATAATCAATTAGTTCTCCTTTCTCATTCCATTTTTTTCTTCTTATGACCAGGCCAGTACTATCTTCTACAAATGATTCTTCTTTTAACTGCCCATTAGAATGCCATTCCTTGCTCCACCCATAAACACGAAGAAAACGAATCTTGTAATCCTCTTGAAGCACGCCATTAGAGTACCATGCTCTCTTAAATCCCCAATCAAAGCCTTCACAACAGGAATATTCGACGGTTACTTGACCTTTCTTATCGATCTTATACACTAATCCAGTGTAGGGTGTCGTACCAAGGATTAAACGATAGTGTACATCAAAATCATCAAGCTGGTCTTCTCTCAATCTTTTTAGCATATTTGTTGATTTTTTACTTGAGGCTCGAAAATATGGGTAATATTTATTATCCTTACAGTTTATATAGTTAAACGTGCAGGTTTAAAGTGCAGCAAGGGCTAAAGGATTTCAGCAAGTACAGACCTTTTACTGCAATTAGTATGCAGTATAATTCTTTAAAAGTGAAACAGGGAAAAGATTTTCAACAAGCACGAGACTTTTTAGGAAAAGCACCACTACCGTGGTGCATTGTAAAGTTAAGCCTATCGGCTTGCTGGCGCGAAATTGTTATTAATAGTAAAACCTGCGATCGCAGTCAATACAAGTCTGTAAACTTAAAACTTGAACTTTGAATAGCCAAATTCACTTTTAACTTCTAACAAGTGAGTATAGTTTTAACTTTTAACAAATAAGTTAGTTTTTTAAAAATAAGTTCAAATTTAACAGTTGAGCTTACAGTAACTATATTAGTTGCAATACAACCTGATGGTACTTAGGTTACAAACTTGGCAATGTAATAACTTAAATTACTTATCAATCAAGCTCTAAAATAGGGGGTTAGTAGGACATAAATATTAGGTTGCCCCTAGTTGCACGAACCATCTATTTACACCTACTGGCTACGGCTGCCCATCAAACATTTCTAGATGCACTTTACCTATTCCTCACCTAACCTCCAGTTGTGAATACAGAAACCATATATTCGTTGTGTAGGGTCTTCTTCTAACGGCATTTCTGCTGCTATTAACCCAATACCCTTAATTCCTGATTCTTCAGATGGATAGTGCATGTCGTCACCACTATCATATTCGACACTAAAAAAATCGGATGTTTCAGATAGCAGCGATCCTATTTTAATCCGATCAAACAACTTGCCTTGATATCCCTCAAATGTATATATAGCATATAAGATTCCTTTGGTATTAAAAATAAGCCGAACCCAACGATCTTTATAATACAAAGATGTATTATCGTAAGTATTTGAAGTGCCTCTTTCTGGTGTCAATATCCACCCTTGAGAGTCGGCTATCTCTTTATTAAAATTGATCTTGATCGGCTGATGAATATCGATAGTTGTTGCGGATCTGACGATATCTTTCATATTCTCTAAGCAATCACCTATTTTAAATCCAGCAGCAGAAATTCCAGGCACTATTGCTTCATCGAGATTCAACTTACACATAATAAAACCAGCTTTTATTTAACTGTCAAGTTTTGCGATCTCAGTCGTGAAATTCTTCAAGTAACTCTATCACGTCAGCTTGGAAGTTTAGAGGGTGTCATTGGCTTTGATATAAAGCTTGAGATTGATGATGACTCTTATAGCCATTTACTTGAAGGATTACCTAGGATATTTCGAGAAATGCACAATTGTTTAAAAATCAATTAACTTGCTACATCATAATTCTGCGAATTATACCTTGGATTTTTGTGAATCTAGGATCGCCATGATAACCATTGAGCAACTGAAAACAATGAGATCTACCATCTTCCATGCGAACAAAATAAGAGTCATTATAATTATTCATTATCTTGGGATTTTCATCCATTTGAAATTCTAAAATACCATTGTGCTCTAAGCTTTTTAGGAATTTGTCAAATATTCTCGATCTAATCTCTTTGCTTATAACTTTTGGAATAAGATTTTTGTTTAAAGTTTCTCCCATATAACTTTGGAAATAATAGCATTTTTTCTCTCTGTCTTTATACCAAATTAAAATATCATATCCTTCTAACCATTCTCTAAAGCGACAAAAATAAGATATAGAACTAGCTAATATATCTTTACATGGCAAGTCAACTATTTTTTTCATTCGCCTCTCCATTTTGCTAAAACTTCTATTTCAGGGAGTGTATTATTAAAACAGTTTGGGTCAACACCAATCGTTTGGTGCTGGCTCACTTACTGGTTCTGGTTCCGATTCTGGTGCAGCTTCTACTTCTAGTTCTAGAGGATTTAATTTTGGGTCTACTACAGGCGCGTTAGCGTCTTTCTCTGCTGCAACTGCTTCTACTAAGAGTGAAGGCGCTCCTTCGTCTGCGACATTGGGAACTTAAAAAGCTACTCTAATTAAGTAGGTTGGATGTTATGGTTCTTGAGTATTCAAACAACGATCTAGTAATTGGTTTATTTATGAATAGAGTCACTTTTGGTTTAACCATTCCTTGAACAATACATCTGGAACACTACCGCCTTTCAGGTGGCTTGTTAATCAAGTCTAACGCCCAAAGTGCTACACATTTCTGCATACATAGGATCTCCCTCTGTTGTATCAAGCTTACACTTTCCACCGTAAGAAGAAACAATCTTATGAGATTCAGATAGGAATTTATTGAAGCGAGCGGTATGATAGCTGACAAGCTCTCTGTTGTCATATACCATGCCGAAAGTTGGGTGATTGACAGGCTGCAAATAAGGTTCTTCACCATGCGGGCGATAAGCGTGTATGTGACCATCGATCCAGGGAAACCAAATATCTGTCGTTAGTCCTATTCTCACTTCAACTACCTCATTTTTGGTGTATCTGTGATTCTTTTCATCAAATTCTAAGCTGGGAGAACTATCAAAAGTAATTGCAGTAGTTGGATCGGCACAATGCTTATTGATTTCAATGTCATAAATTTCTGCTATTAGGCTTCCCATGTTTTCAATATCTTGTTCTACAATCTCATTGTTTGAATCATAATAAGCTAGCTTTGTCGTAAAATTTGGTGTTTCTATAGAAGGGAACCCATTAGAATCTAATGGTTCGTAAATATTTTTCCTCCCTAAAAAATCTTTTTCTATGTAATCGGCATAACTTTTTACTTCCAATAAACCATAAATTTCAGCCGTGGAAATGCAGCAAATATTTTGTTCTTCTGCGATCGCTGCAATTGATTTAAAGAGATCGAGCAATTTTTGTACTTCTTTATTACTTTTTGGACATGGCAGAATAAATAACCAATCAGCAATAGTACGGCCTCTACGTGTTGTACGCCAGTGATTTTTAGAATAAGATACACTTTCTGTAGAATCCATTAGAAATCTATGCCCCTAATAAAGATATGGTTATTTTCACCTGCAATTATACGAACTTCCCCAACTGAATCTCTGAGTGCTAGATGAGTTGCTGTTGGAGATTTGAAATTTTGACCTTTCAGATATTCTTCAATTAATGTTGCTAAGTCATCTCGACTGGAGGAATGGTGGCAGATCGATCGTGAAAACAAACCAAAGTTATTGTATTTACGCCAATTTACTGGTATTGCCCATCCTACGACCTGCTCTCTGGAATATAGTTGTTTCTATGCTGCTCTATATAAAAAGCCATACCATGTGAAGTACCTGTTATATGAATGGAGTCATCGCGATTATCAAAAATAATTGGAGCATTACCAAGTACTGCATAAATTAGTTCTTTTGTTTCCAGGAATTTTTTTGAGTTATA
>DATNQB010000069.1 GCA_036702875.1 Oculatellaceae cyanobacterium
TGAAAGCAGGTTTGATAAAATTCAGGTAACATAATGTCTTTTTCGGTCTTGGTCACTAATCGAGACCGATATTTTTTACCATACAATGCTCTGCGCGAAGCGCAGAGCGAGTTTCGACGGGGTTGTCACCCCGTCAAATAAAAACCCCTGGCTCTACTTAGTAGCCAGGGGTAGTTAATTTTATGATTATCCGTAGTGTAGGCATCTACCTAATACTGAATGCCAAGATTTTTGTGAACTATACACTCAGCAAATCACCACTAATTAAGGATTGCTATAGGTGATTGGCTCCAACAATCACTATCACTGGAGCCAATGCCCGTTCCTAGCTTACAGCCTGACGCTCTTTCACTTCCTTAATCACTTCTTCAGCGATGTTACTTGGACAAGGAGCGTAGTGCGAGAACGACATTGAGAACTGTCCACGTCCAGATGTCATGGTACGCAGGTCACCAATGTAGCCAAACATTTCGCTCAAAGGCACATCTGCCTTGATGCGTGCGCCAGTCTGACCTGTTTCCTGAGATTTCATCATCCCGCGACGGCGGTTAAGGTCACCGATGACATCACCCATGTAATCATCTGGTGTGAAGACATCGACATTCATGATTGGTTCGAGCAATTGAGGCCCAGCTTTAGGAACCGACTGGCGATAGGCGGCTCTTGCTGCAATTTCAAATGCCATTGCTGACGAGTCAACAGGGTGGAAACCTCCATCAAGCAGGGTGAACTTAAAGTCCATGCAGGGGAACCCAGCCAATACGCCTCGCTCAATGCTGCTCTCAAAGCCTTTTTGCACTGCTGGCCAGTATTCTCTGGGTACGCTGCCACCAGTCACCTTTGATTCAAACTGGAAGCCACTGCCTGGTTCACCTGGCTCAATCACATAGCCGATTTTGGCAAATTGACCAGAACCACCAGATTGCTTTTTGTGAACGTATTCGTCTTCTAGGCGCTTGGTAATCGACTCGCGGTAGGCTACCTGTGGTTTACCTACTTCTACGTCTACCCCGTGTGTGCGTCTGAGAATGTCCACCTTGATGTCAAGATGTAGCTCACCCATCCCCTTGAGAATGGTTTCGCCGCTTTCTTCATCTGTCATCATGTGGAAGGATGGGTCTTCCTGCACCATTTTAGTGAGCGCAGCGACCATCTTTTCTTCGCCACCTTTTGCCTTTGGTTTGACCGCAATGGAAATTACGGGTTCTGGGAAGACCATTGGCTCTAGCGTCGCGGGATATTTAGGATCGCAGATTGTATGTCCGGTGCGGACATTCTTCATGCCGACGATCGCAATAATATCTCCAGCCTGAGCCGAGTCAATTTCTTCGCGAGAATTCGCGTGCATCTCCACCAAACGGCTGACGCGTTCCGTCTTGCCTGTCGCGGTGTTGAGTACGGTATCGCCCTTTGACAACGTACCAGAGTACAGGCGGGTGAACGTTAAAGCACCGTAGCGATCATCCATGATCTTAAATGCCAGCGCCCGCAAAGGTTTCTCTGGATCAACGATCGCAAAGCCGCCTGTTTCATTCCCTTCAAGATCAACCTCTTGCTGTGGATTGACTTCCATTGGGTTAGGCAAGTAGTCAACTACGGCATCCAGCACTAACTGTACGCCCTTATTTTTAAACGAGGAGCCACAGTATGTAGGGAAAAACGCCATATCGCGAGTACCCTTGCGGATGCAGCGCTTAATTGACTCAATATCTGGCTCATTCCCTTCCAAATACTGTTCCATCACCTCATCGTCTTGTTCAACCGCCAGTTCAATCAACTGTTCGCGGTATTTCTCGACATCATCGACCATATCGGCAGGAACGTCTTTGATCGTATAGTTCATGGGATCGCCGGAGTCATCCCATATCCATGCCTTACGAGTCAGCAAATCGACAACGCCGCAAAATTTTTCTTCAATGCCAATCGGCAGTACCATTACTAGCGGCTTGGCAGCAAGCACTTGATCAACTTGCTTGACAACTCGGTAAAAATCTGCACCTGTGCGATCAAGCTTATTGATGTAGACAATACGAGCAACTTTAGAGTCGTTAGCGTAGCGCCAGTTGGTTTCAGATTGCGGTTCAACTCCACCGGAACCACAGAAAACACCAATTCCACCATCTAGCACTTTAAGGGAACGGTATACTTCAATGGTGAAATCGACGTGACCTGGGGTATCAATCAGGTTCAGTTGGTGGTCATTCCAGAAACAGGTAGTCGCAGCCGACTGAATCGTAATACCACGCTCTTGCTCTTGTTCCATGAAGTCGGTTGTTGCCGCGCCTTCATGTACCTCACCGATTTTGTGGATTTTTCCTGTCAGTTTGAGGATTCTTTCTGTTGTGGTGGTCTTGCCAGCATCTACGTGAGCGAAGATGCCAATATTTCGATAACGAGTGAGGTCTTTCATAATTGTCTCTAGATTAAATTAAATGCCACATTCAATGCAACAAACCGTTGGCGACCACCTGCAAGGGTTACTTTAGAGGGAATACAAGGTTACTTTCGCTTTTCTTGCGCTAACCAAATTATTCCCAAACTACTGCTGATGTTACTTAATGGCATACTTAAATTATCCGTGTAGTGAGGCGATATTGCTTCAACTATCGTTGCTATTAGTTAACCTAATAAGGCTGCTAACAATACTTGGGTAACACTTACAGGTGCAGCCATAAAACTCAAAAAAACCCAGCAATAGCCACCATAACGCAAACATTGCTCCAGTGACGAGTAGGGAAACATGAGGGGCAATCGCTATTGGTTGGTTAAACTGCGCTAAAAAATGAATTTAGAAAATTAAGCCAATAGTACTTGCTATTTTCGTAAAAGGTTTGCTATGATAGCTAAGGAATATTTGCGGATGTGGCGGAATTGGCAGACGCGCTAGATTTAGGTTCTAGTTCCGAGAGGAGTGAAGGTTCAAGTCCTTTCATCCGCATTAGGTAAGCAAAATTAAATGTTTTTCATCCCCTTCCTAAATCTGGGAGGGGATTTAAATTTGCAAATTTTTCTGGCAATTAAGGAAAATCAGGAATAACCCACTTAGGCGGTTCCATAAGTTTCTTCCTTCTAGCTTCCTCAGCAATTTCGTGCATTTTGTCTAAGGAAGTTTCTTGCATAAACTTGGATGCTTCGCTGACATATTCTAGCTTAGGACATTGATCGCCTAAAACGCAGCCATTAACGCAAGCTACGGCACAGTCTATAGTTGCTGTTTCCACTGTAAGTTTTTTCTCCTAATTATCTGAAAGTGCAGCCAACCGATTTATTTGTAACTATATTAACTTGAGGTTAACTCTACCCCCTACCTGTTGACAGGGAGGAGGAGAAAGAAGGTTAAAAAAGGATATTTTTTATGATGCGATAGCGCAAGCGCTGACTTGTCAACAACAGAAGTATTGCACTTTCATCACATACTAGGCATACTCAAACCTTTTAGTTGTTGCTGCTGATCTTCACTTAACCCCTTACTTTGAATTAAAACGCCAAACTTTCCCAACCCCATAGGATTAATTAGTTGGTGTAAAGCATCACGGCGCTGTAAAACTTGTTGGATACCTTGAGTATCAGTAACGCTGCTAGTAGATATAGCGGAAATGCGATCGCCTAATCCTAACGCCATCAAAAATAACCCCTGCTGAGTAAATCCTACTTTTTGTAAACCACACAATTCCCCCTGACGTTCCAAGGCGGTAAAGTCTACATGGGCAGTAATATCTTGACATCCAATATTGATATAGGGGTCATTATGATGGGCGTGCTGATAGTAACACTGCAAAGTTCCCTGATAGCGTTGAGGGTTATAATAGCGAGTTGCTGTGTAACCATAGTCAATTGTTAGTAGATAACCCTGCTGTAGCTTATTTGATATTGTTTTTAGCCAGTCTAACGCTTCTAAGTTAACCTCAGTACGGTATCCATCCTGATAATTACTGCTAGATAAATCAATTCCAACTAACTCAAAATACTCAGATAGTTGCGGTGTAGAAAGTTCATCAGTTACCTCTACCAATTCACTGCCCTCTCTCGCTTCCCCAATTTTATCAAGGGAGGGGGTGGTTACATAAATTTCCTTTAGCTGACCTTTTTTTAGCGTAATTTGATGTACGGGTAAAGCATCTACTAACTCATTAGAAAAACAGCAGCCAACTATCGAATTATCTGAGATTTCTTCAAAACCAGACCACTTTACAGGTAACTCTAAATCAGGTAATACTCTTTGCAAAAACTGCTGTTGTTGAGTAATCATTGCTGCTGCTTTTTCAACAATGATGTATTCTAGAGAGTTAAAAAAATTGGGATGATGTCGATGGAGATAGCGCAAGATATCAGTGGCTATCAAACCTTGTCCTGCGCCCATTTCTACTAACTTAAACTGCGTAGGATTTCCTAAAATCTCCCACATTTCGACAAATTGTTCTGCTAATAACTCACCAAAATCATTACCAAGATGGGGAGAGGTAACAAAATCACCTTGCGCCCCAATGTTATTAGCATTAGCAGCATAATAACCGTGCTGGGGATGATACAGCACCAAATCCATGTATTCTGCAAAATTAATTTGATCATTTGGTGCTTGTGCAATTTGATCGGTAATTAATTTACACAGAACAGAATTGCTATTTAGTAACATTTTGTTGCTGAGATAGAAAAGTTTCTACTTCTGCTGATGTAGGCTGAGATGCGATCGCACCTGGTTTCATTGTTGTCAAAGCTCCTACTGCATTCGCGTATGTAACAATATTTTTGGCAGTTTCCCCATCAGTTAAACTCTTAATACCTTGTTGGCATAATTGATGTAAAAAACCAGCAACAAAAGCATCGCCAGCGCCAGTTGTATCAACTACATCTACATCAAATGAAGATACATGACCTTCATTTTCTGAGAGACAGTAACCGCAACCTTTTTCACCAGCAGTAACTAAAACACCTTCTAATGAATTAAGACGATAAGTAATAGCGCCTGCATCAGTTGTATCAAACAACCACTCAGCTTCTTCTTCAGAAAGCTTTAAAAAATCAACTCGCTTAAATAATTCTTGTATTAATGGTTTTGCTTCATCAGGGTTAGTCCAAAACATCGGTCGCCAATTGACATCTAGCAAAATTTTGACATCATATTGTTCTGCTAATTTCAGGGCTGTGGCGATCGCGGATCTTGTTTCTGGGTAAGCTAACTCCAGAGTTCCCAAGACTAAAAAATCAGCAGTTTCAAATATGTCTTTTGGTAGATGATTAGCTTGCAAAAAAGCATCAGCAAATTCTGTAGTGTCTTTGTCACCAAAACCTGCAAATTCGCGATCGCCTGTTTGGGATCTCAACACATAAACTTGTCGAGTTGGTGCAGTCTGATGACGTTGTACCCCAGTAGTATCAACACCTACCTCTTGCAACACTTGTACTAACGAATCACCTGGTTGATCAGCCCCTACGCAGCCAATAAACCCAGCATTAGTACCTAACTTTACTAAAGCACAAGCAACATTTGCAGGCGCTCCTCCTGGGTAAGGAGTCCATGATTCCACTTGATCTAGAGGGAGACCTACTTGATCCGCTAGACAATCAAATAAAATCTCACCGAGACACAAAACACGAGAGTTAGACATAACAGCATCTTTGTGTAACTTGATCGTAAGCATTCAGCCGTCAGCCGTCAGCTATAAGCTTCATCAGAGAAAGCTTGGCTGCTAGTCTCGCATTCAGAAAGTGCGTGTTCTCGCATCTGGACGAGTCATCCGCTTATAAACAAAGCATTACTATCATAAGCTGACGGCTGATAGCTGATAGCTGAATGCTTACACTTGATCTCAGCCTACCAGAGCGTTAGCCTTGCGTTTAGAATTGAGATAGATATGTAAGTAGATATACTAAGGAAAAATACATCATGGCTAATACTAAGCCAAGAACCCCAGCTTCCCTCTCAGAGAGAGAACTACAAATTATTGAATTAGTCACTGCTGGTTTAACTAACCACGATATTGCTGAAAAATTGGAAATTAGTAAACGTACAGTTGACAATCACATCAGTAATATCCTGACAAAAACAGCAACAGAGAACCGAGTAGCACTTGTACGTTGGGCTTTACAGTGGGGCAAAGTTTGTATAGATAATGTCAACTGTTGTCCCCTGCCAACAGAAAACGATGAAGTGGTTTCTTAACTACCTTGTCACAATTAGCAACCTAACATTTTTAGTCTTGATATTAGTAGGGTTGGGCGGTTGTCGTGAACAAGGCTTTCTCACCCCACCGACTCAAAACTTTGGATCTACTCTCAACAGTGTAGTTGCAGATCAACAACCCCGCTATTCCTACGATGGTCGCTACCTAGTATTTGCTTCAGATAGGCTTAGTCAACGCCGTGTGTTTCTCTATGACGTTCCCAACAAACGTCTTATTGATTTACCTGGATTAAACCCGCCAAATAGTATCCAAGATCAACCAGATATTAGTGCTGATGGTCGCTACATAGTTTACATTTCTGAGCAACGTGGCAAGCCAGATGTCTTTGTTTATGATCGTCAAAGTTTTGAGTCAGAAGTAATTACTGAAAATTTACTAGCTGAAGTCCGTCATCCCACAATTAGTGGCAACGGTCGATTTGTAGCATTTGAGTCTAACCGCTCAGGACAGTGGGATATTGAAATTTACGATCGCGGTTCTAATATAGAACAATCCTTACCTACCCCTCAGCAGCCAACTCAAGCACCAGTTTCACCTAAGCCACCTAACCCATAATCTGGATTTGCGAGTACTTAACAAAGCCTATCTTTTTGATTAAAAAAAATTACTCTAATCCCTGAATTGGCGGGACTTTCAGGATATTTTGTTAAAGGAAAGTAGAGAAAATTGCAATAAAACTTAAAGAATTAGGGCTACAGCGAGTCCTAATCCAGTAGTACTCTGAAGCTTATTAACACTTTAAGGAAAAACACTTATGGTACAGCGTGGTTCCAAAGTACGCATTCTCCGCAAAGAATCATTCTGGTTTCAGGATGTCGGCACGGTTGCTACCGTCGATCAAAGCGGAATCAAATATCCAATAATTGTCCGCTTCGAGAATGTAAATTACGCAGGCGTTAACACCAATAACTTTAGCCAGGATGAAGTGGTAGAAATTGCACCACCCACGGCTAAGTCTAAAGCTTCAAGTGCTAAACCTGGTGGTATGCAAACCACTATTGATGAACGCACACGCACAACAGGTCAGGGTGTATCCAAGCCTAGCGGCAAAGCCAGTGCTGCACCAGAGTCTGGAGAAGCCAAGACTCGCGTTCAAGGTGCTCCTAACCAAGGAACTGATTCTCGTTAAGTTGTGCCTGAACTGCCTGAAGTTGAAACAGTACGCCAGGGTCTAAATCATGTCACCCTGGATCACAAAATTCTGGGTGGAGATGTGTTGCTTCCACGCACCATTGCCCACCCTTTTTCTGCTGAAAATTTTCTTGATGGTCTAAAAGGTAAAGCGATTACTGAGTGGCATCGGCGCGGTAAATATTTGCTGGCATCTGTCCTAAATGGTCAATTAGCTAAGGATGCTGGTTGGTTAGGCGTTCACTTGCGGATGACAGGTCAATTGTTATGGGTTAACCAGCAACAGCCATTAGAGAAGCATACGCGAGTCCGCCTGTTTTTTGAGGGCGGACAGGAGTTGCGTTTTGTTGACCAACGTACCTTTGGGCAGATGTGGTGGGTGCCACCAGGAACGCCGCCTGAACAGGTAATTACAGGGTTACAGAAATTGGGGCTAGACCCTTTTTCAGATGAATTTTCAGTTGAGTATCTAGCAAAGCAACTGCACCAGCGTAAGCGTTCGATTAAAACGGTTCTACTGGATCAAGCAATTGTAGCTGGGCTAGGAAATATCTATGCTGATGAAGCATTATTTATGAGCGGTATTAGACCGACAACAGTTGCTAGTAGCCTGACTAAGGAGCAAATTGAGCGATTAAGAACAGCAATTATTCAAGTTCTGGAAAACTCAATTGCAGCAGGGGGAACTACTTTTAGTAACTTTCTAAATGTGCAGGGGGTTAATGGTAACTATGGCGGTATCGCTTGGGTCTATAACCGCACTTCGCAACCTTGTCGCGTCTGTAATACACCAATATTACGACTAAAATTAGTAGGACGTTCGGCTCACTTTTGCCCACAGTGTCAGAATTAGATATATATTGCGATGATGTAAAATTTGCTACAGATTATCTAACTAAATTAGTACCCTTTTAGACGGATGAATTGCACTCCTGGGATAAGTCAAGGTTAATTAAAGAATTTTCAAGGAGTGAAAATTATGTCTGGTGAAATTAGCAATCTTGAGTATGATTTGCTTACTGCTTTACAAAATAAGTCAGAAGCGATTAAGGCATATGAAACTTACATTCAAGATGCACAAGAACTTAATTCTCAACCGTGTGTAGAGTTGTTTCAAAAGTTGCATCAAGAAGATATCAAACATATACAAGAATTGCGGCATCACCTTCAAGAAGTAATGCAGAAGGGCAGTATGTAGGGCAAAGCAGTATTCACGCGGATATATAGGCTTGGTCATTGCTAATTGATAATTGTTAATTGATAATTGTTAATTGTTAATTGATAATTGTTAAGAGTATGGCAGTTAAAAAAGGTGATTTAGTTCGTGCTATCCGCGAAAAGTTGGAAAATAGTTTAGAAGCTAAAGCTAGTGATACACGCTTTCCCCCCTATTTGTTTGAAACTAAGGGTGAAGTAGTAGATTTGCGTGGTGACTACGCTCTGGTTAAGTTCGGTCAAGTACCAACACCGAATATATGGTTACGTATGGATCAGCTAGAAAGCGTTAAGTAACGTTGTTGTTGAGGTGGATTTGGTGCTTGAAGCAGTAGCGATCGCACATCCTCCATAATTTTAGTCATGCTTTAACGAGCGATCGTTTACGCCAGTCTATACAACTACGTCTCCAACACCATCTTTAAGTACAGTAACAACAGCCGACTGCTACCCATTTCAGATAGCAGTCGGCTGTCCTCGTTGTAATCAGCAATTTTTTTAAGGTTTGTTAAAAAAAGCTTGTACTTGTTTAATCGCAATGGGCGCAATATTGTAAAGAGCCCATCCGGCTGCGGCTAGAACTGGTAGCAGAACAATTAAAAGACGCAAATCCAACTCCATACCTTCGTCTCCTCTGTTAATACTTAAAGATTTTTGAACACTTCTCATTTTTATTTTTAACTGAAGTGGGGCAGTTTTATACATTTTTCAGTATTACTTACGAGTTAAATAACTCATGACCCATGACCAACGTAATTAATGTGGTGCTGTAAAGCCTAAGTCTGTTCCCGAACCTGCGTGAACTAAAGCTAACTGTTCATAACGCCGTGCGTGTTCTATAAGTTCTGCTGCTTCCGTCTCAGAAACATCACGTAGTCGCTTGGCAGGTACACCAACCATCAACGATTTTGGCGGCACATCTTTAGTTACTACACAACCAGCACCAATGATGCTGCCAGTGCCAACTCTAACGCCGTCTAGCACTACTGCGCCAATACCGATTAAACTCCCCCGTTCAATATAAGCTGAATGCACTACAGCGCGATGACCAACTGTTACATGGTCTTCTAAAATTGTGGGTTGACCAGGGTCGCCATGTAAAATTGCGCCATCTTGGATATTGGTTCGTTCTCCAATTTCAATCCACTCAATATCCCCTCGGACAACAGCGCCATACCAAATACTCGCCCCAGCAGCTATCTTGACTTTGCCCATCACAACAGCATTAGGGGCAACAAAAGCCGCTTGAGATAGATCGACACTAGACCAATATGATGAAGTTGAAAACATAGGATTTATGCAAAGAAACACGCGGGCAAGATGCCCGCACTACTTATGCGATCAGGGCAGTTAATTTACCATATATGTAGTTTGACCATCTTAGTCACTGAGGCTTTCTGCGTAAGTCCTTAAACATTTGTTCGTCTTTATTGTTCACTAGCACCATGCTCAAATACAAGACAGAGTGGGACGGAAAAACTTATCTGGAAGTGGATAGATTTTTTGCTTCTTCAAAAACTTGTAGCGTCTGTCTCAACAAAATAAATAGTTTGTCATTAGATATCAGGTCTTGGACTTGCAACCAATGCCAAGCCCATCACGATCGAGATGTCAATGCGGCAATCAACATTAGAAATGAAGCCTTGCGGATATTGGACTTAGGAACTAGGTCTACAGCCAATGGAGGGAATGTAAGGCAACCTGGTAAAACTTCGGTTTTGCTAGATGCAATTCCCTGTGAAGTTGGAAACCCCATCCGTCTTACGGTGGGGTAGTTCATTACTAGATATAATAAAGCCACTGCTACGTGGCGCAGAGAAAATGCAATTACGCACTAGATGATGAATCCAGGCTTGCAATATCCTATATTTGGCGCAGAAATTCAGTGTCCCCACTGTCGTCAAACTATTCCGGCATTGACGCTAACTGATACATATCTGTGTCAGCGTCATGGTGCTTTTGAAGCAGATCCCAAAACAGGTGAACTGGTTCATCTGCAATCAGGGCGGCACTGGCGACGGTGGAATAATGAATGGTATCGACAGCATACCCATCCCGATGGGATTAGGTTTGAGATTCACGAAGCGTTAGACCGACTCTATACCCAGGGATATCGAGCGACGCGAGTGATTATTGCTAGTCGCTACCGAGAACTGATTAGTTCTTATTTGGAACGCAGTACACCTTGGCGAAGTCAGCCAGACCAACCAAAACCTAAGCTTTATGGGTTACCAGTGGAGTTTAGTCCCGATCCTCAAGAAGATCCTTGCTGGGAAGTAATAAATTTTGATTTAGAAAAAGAACCTGGTGTACCAGTAAGATACCCTTATTTTCGATTGTTTGAGTAGGAATTTGGTGTTGCGCTCTCGTTTTACAAATCATTAATTTTAAATCACAAATTAGATGCACCACGCTTCCATCCGTACAGCTAATATTCATCGAGCGATCGCGTTTTATGAACAGCTAGGATTTACAGTTTGTGAACGTTTTACCGCCGGAATTACCCTCGCCTGCTGGATGGAGGGGCTAGGGGGACGCATAGAATTAATTCAAATTCCTCAACCGCGTCCAGCCGCCGATGCTTTTGGGGATGAACATTATGTTGGTTACTATCATCTATCTTTTGATCTCACTGAGGTCTCAGATGATCTTCCTACTTGGTTAAGTAATCTCCAAAACCAATTTACAGAAGCATCACAGCAGGATGGAGAGCAATTTCAACCTTTAAATATTTTATTAGAACCAACTCAACAAATGATTGGCGATCGCGTTTATGAGGTAACTTTTATTGCTGACACCGATGGATTACCCCTAGAATTTATTAGAGTTTTAGGTAAGGGTGAAGGTTAATGCAATGCTAGGAAAAAGGCTTGGGGTGTAGAGAGGGAAGATTTCGTTTCTGCCTTTGTCGAATTTGAGTCCACAACAACACACATCCAAAGATTAGCGTTGATAGCAATACCACACTTGCTCCAGAAGCAATATCGAAGTAGTAACTTAGGTAGATACCTACAAATGCGATCGCAGCACCTAAAAACCCTGAAATCAGCATGATGTAGCCAAAGCGATTATTTAATAACCGTGCAATTGAAGCTGGTATTACAACTGCTGAAATAATCAATGTAACTCCTAAAACTTGTAGTGTTGCTACTAATAAAGTTGCCAGCATTAAAGCAAATAAGGTATCCATCGCTAATACAGGTACACCATGAACCTGTGCCACTTCGCGATCAAAGCACCAAAATAACAAGGGACGATAAAAGATAAAAACTATGCTAAGTAAGACGATAGTTACAGTAGTTACAATCCACAAATCACTAGGAGCAACCCCTAAAACATTTCCAAATAAAGCTGCTTCAAAGTTTTGACTAAATTTCCGATAAGTACTGATCACTGCCACACCCAAAGCAAAACTTGCGGTAGTTACAATTCCAATTGCGGCATCTGAATAAACTTTACGACCTGTTAAATACTGGATTAACAATGCTGCTCCAAAACCCCAAACTCCAGAGCCAATATAGAAGTTAATACCTAACACATAACTCAACACAGCACCGCCCAAAATTGCGTGAGAAAGACCGTGCGCGATATAACTCATGCGTCGATTTACTATATAAACTCCCATCACGCCACACAATAACCCTGCCATCATTCCAACAAGTATGGCGCGAGTAAAAAATTCATATTGGAACGGTTTTAATAAAATATCCATAGTGCTTACTTCCCTAATAAATTGTTGCTCATGTAGAAACGCACTATTTTGATTTTGGAAGCTTGATAATCTCAACTATCCCTAAACTGTTCTAGTAAGCACATTAATTTCTGAGCAGCATCAGCATAATCATAAGGCAACCAAGCACGATAAACCACACCAGTATGCAATGATTTTAAATCTTCTTCTTTCGCCAATTCAGCAGTTAAAAACTGCATCATTTCAACCTTTTCATTACGGGATAACTGACTAAGTTGCGCCAATAATTCAGGATTTGACATAAAGCAACCTTGTATTCATTTTTTCCATGTTACCAGTTAACTATTGACGGCTAATCGCTAACTGCTTGAGATTTGTGCAATATATGAGGTAAATTACGTTTCATTTGATGCCGGAGTGTAGTCATTCCACTAGCAATCAAAATACGGTCTTCTTGATGAAAAACTACCATCTCTGCTCCAAATGTCTGCTCCAAAGTAGCAGGAGTGAAAACATCAATTGGTTGACCTTGAGAGATGATTCCGTGATTGAAACATACTACCCAGGGTAGATGAGTTGCTACTGAATTTAGGTCATGGGTAGAAAGGAGAATTGTTAATCCTTCCTGGTTTAAATCTGCTAATAGGTGTAATAGTTCATGTTGAACATGAAGATCTGAACTACTGGTAGGCTCATCAAGAATAACCATATCTGGTTGCCCTACAAGCGCCCGCGCTAGAAAAACTCGTTGCTGTTGTCCGCCAGAGAGTTCGCCAATGGGTTGATGGGCTACATTAGCGACTCCAAGGCGACTCAGGAGTCTTTTTGCGGCGGCGCGATCGCTTGACGAAGCCCAAGGCAAAAGTTGTTTTTTCTGGTAACGCCCCATCATTACTACTTCTTCAGCAGTAACAGGAAAACTCCAATCGACTGTTTCCACCTGCGGTACATAACCGACTTTAAGTGGTGCAACGCCTGGAGCTAATTTTTTACCACGGAACCAAATTTCGCCGCCCCAAGGATGAATTAAGCCTAGAATTGCTTTCATCAAAGTGCTTTTACCACTACCTGATGGCCCAACTAACCCAGAAAGTTGACCAGGATAGAGCTTGAGATTGACTTTTGTAAATACTGGCTCTTGTTGATAGCCACAGGTGAGGTTTTTAATTTCAAGTATTGGTTCCACGTTGAACAGGATAAAAGGTCAAAGTTGATTGCGGAGCTATCAAGGCTTGAACATTAATGTTGAGGTCTTAAAATTTTATCCTAAAGTCGATTTGGTGAACTTTATACCATAGATAAATGCAGATGTTTTGTCAACTTTAATTATTTTCCTGATACTTTCTGAGCCAAGCTAGGATTTTTTGAAAAAACATTTAGTTCAAGAAAATTTGAAGTATAAATTCTTGATTCATACTTCAATAATTCAAACTTTATTTATTTGCACTGGCTTTTGAACCTACTATATTAGCAGTATCGAGGCTGTCAACAAGCTTCGGATTACCGCCAAGATTGAGTGCCAGGATACGTAAATTTTCTGCCATCATGCCAATGTATGTATGCTCAGGATTCGTATTTTCTATGGCATTAGCTGAACCTTCGCCTGGTAAATCGTCATCGCTCGTGTTAGCTGTTTTGACATTGGCTTCGCGGGCAATTTGTTCGGATACTTTGCTGGGAAATACTTCGGAACCAAAGATAGCAGGAACTTTTGTTTCACGAACTTGATCAACCAGTTTGGCAATATCTTGGGCTGAAGGTTCGTTAAAATCTGAAGGCTGAATAGCACCAATAACTTCAAAGCCATACTCTCGCGCCCAATATGCCCAAGAGTCGTGGTATGTGAGCAGTTTACGCTTTTCGGGAGGAATACTAGCAACTACCGCACGGGTTACTTTATCTAGTTCATCAAGACGTTGGAGGTAGTTTTTTAAATTAGTGGCGTAGTAATCTTTGCCTGCCGGATCTAATTCTGTTAAATGTTTTGCAGCTAGTTTGGCATAAGCTTCAGCGTATTTGGGATTTACCCAGAGGTGCGGGTTAGGATCTCCTTTATCTTTAGGAAAGCTAAAGTCAAAAATCCACTCTTGTTTTGTAATTGTTTCATCTCCCAATTGGTAGATTTTTGTATCTTTTGGCTTAGAGGTTTGTGCTAGTTTTTGTGTAGGGGTTTCTAAGCTTAAACCATTAACTAAGATCAGATCGGCTTGAGCGAGGAGATCGGCATCAGAAGGGCGAGGCTCAAAGGTGTGAGAATCAGTACCTTCTGGGACAACACCGACAACAGAGATGCGATCGCCTGCAATGTTACTGACTATATTAGTAATAGGAGCTACTGTTGTGACAACTAAAGGTTTATCTTGAGATTTGCGATCGCCACTTTGGGTTGCTGTACTGGTTGCAGAAGGGTTGGAAGGCGCTGTGGTATTATTTCCAGTGCCGCAAGCTACTATCAACACGCTGATTATCAAAACTAATACAGAAAGCTTCCTCATCCAATATTTCCCAGTAGTTTTATTACAACTAGATAAAATTAGAGCTTGTACTACGTTCAACACGCAATGCCCCGTCAGGGGATTTGGATGGTATTTTTAGATTGTTTTTAGATTAGTGATTAACTATTTAATTTGCTGGAAAATATTATCCTTACTGGCTTGGTATCCCAAATGATTGATTGTGCATTTTATTCAGTTTCTCTTGATCAATTCCCGTACCGACCTGAAATAAGCTGTCATGCCTTTAAAGAAGCCTATTGGGACTGATAGGGATATGGTTGGAATAGTGAGTGCCTCTATTGAGCCATATAAAAATTTTTTGGTCTTTGGGAATAAGCGTGAAATGTTCAGTTAAGAACATTTTGATCTCCCTGTACTTCATCTGCGAAATTACTCCAAACTCAATTCAGATTGACTACCTGTCCAATTTCTATGGCAAAATTCATGTTTCTTTGGAATACTGGGCGACGATATCACTTTTCTTTTTTACTCTTTTGCTTATGCTTAAGTGCTGTGCTAGTGGTAGGAGGTGTCACGACTTCCAGCCAAGCTGCGGATGCTAGTTCATCATCCTCAACCACTGTCAGTCAGGGTACTAATAGTAAGTCACCTACTATAACAACGCCAGCCGCGCCCTTATCGCTTACCCAAAATGTGCAGAAAACTGTTTTGGAAAATGGGCTTACTGTTCTGACAAAGGAAGTACATAGTTCGCCAGTGGTAAGCGTACAGGTGTGGTATAAAATCGGCTCCCGCAATGAAGCACCAGGAGTTAATGGGATTGCACACCAACTAGAACACATGATGTTTAAAGGTACTAAAAGCCGTCCAATGCAATTTGGTCGGTTGTTTAGTGCTTTAGGAAGTGACTCTAATGCTTTTACTAGCTACGATCAAACGGCTTACTTTGGGACAGCAGAGCGCAATAAACTACGGGCGCTACTAGAGTTAGAAGCTGATCGAATGCAGAATTCACTAATTAATAGTGAGCAATTGGAAAGTGAGAAACGAGTTGTTATTTCTGAATTGCAGGGGTATGAAAATAGCCCTAACTATCGACTGAACCGTGCTGTTAAGCGGGCTGCTTTTCCTAATCACCCTTATGGTTTGACGGTAGGTGGTACTAAGGCAGATGTGGAGAAGTTTACACCTGAGCAGGTACTTTCATACTACCGCCATTACTACAGCCCTAAGAATGCCACGCTGGTAATTGTGGGGGATTTTGATACAAAGTCAACAATGACGGCGGTAAAAGAGATTTTTGCGAAGGTACCCAACCAGCAAGTAGTTAACGATGATTCATCAGCTATCAGCGAAAAGCCGTTAGCAGTCCCAAACTCCAAATCCCAAAATTCAAAGCCCATTGTATTACGTGAGCCTGGTAGTGCGGCGCTATTCCAGGCGGTGTATCCCTTACCTAATCTCAAGCACCCAGATGTGCCAGCGATAGATGTGATGGATTATATTCTGGCAGAAGGGCGGAGTTCAAGGCTTTATCAAGCTTTAGTGGAATCAGGGTTAGTTAGCGACGTTAGTGGTGGAAGCGCTAACTTGATCGCTGGTGGATGGTATCAACTATCAGCTACGGCTGCGCCTGGTAAGAAGTTATCAGAGATTGATCGGGTACTAAAAACTGAGATCGCCAACTTTAGCAAAAAAGGAGTTACAAAAGAAGAACTCAAACGAGCGAAAGCGCAACTACAATCTGCTGTAATTTTGTACAACCGCGATATTAATAGCCAAGCGCAACAGTTAGGTAACGATCAAACTACTGCTGATGATTATCGCTATACAGATCGCTATTTGGCAGCAATCCAAAAAGTTACTGTTGCTGATGTGCAGAGAGTTGCTCAAACATACCTAAAACAAACCAAGCGTACAGTAGGCTATTTTGAACCTACACAACAAGTAAGTAAAGCTCCTGCTGGTGCTAAGAATACAGCACAAACTTCTGAAAGTTTTAATCTTGGCGCACCAGTCGCGCCAGAAGAGGTGGAAAAATACCTGCCATCTGTAGATGCAGCTAGTACTTCCACAACTCAATCATTGCCTGTGGAATTAAAGCTGGCGAATAATCTCAAAGTTTTGTTATTACCAGATAGCAGCACTCCCACAGTGACACTCAGTGGCTATATTCAAGCTGGTACAGAGTTTGATGCTTTATCTAAGGCAGGTATTGCTGGAATGACGGCAGACAACCTGATGAATGGCACTAAAAATAAAAATGCTTTGGCGATCGCTAATACATTAGCAGATGTCGGTGCTGAGTTATCATTTAGTGCTAATCGCGAAGGCGTAGCAATTGCTGGTAATGCGTTAACGGGAGAGTTACCAACACTGATTCAGGTTTTGTCTGAAGTGATGCAAAACGCCTCATTTCCTACAAAAGAGTTAGAAATCAGCCGCCAACAAGCTTTAACTACTTTGAAATTGGATTTAGATAATCCATCTCGATTGGCAAGACGGAAATTTCAAGAAACAATTTACCCGAAGAATCATCCCTTCCATGTTTTTTCGACGGAAGCGAGTTTAAAGAGTATTAGTCGTGCTGATGTGATGCAGTTTTACAAACAGCATTATCGCCCTGATACTACAGTACTAACGCTTGTGGGTAACTTTGACGTTAACAAAACGCGATCGCTGCTGGAAAAACAATTAGGTACTTGGAAAGCTGCGGGTACAGCACCAACCATCAAGTATCCAGAAGTAAATTTACCAACCAAGGTAGTCCAACTAAATCCAGTGATTCCGGGTAAAACTCAGTCGATTACCTATATAGGATATAAGGGAATTGACCGCCAAGATCCACGTTTCTACGCGGCATCGGTACTTAATGACATTGTTGGTGGAAATACCTTATCAAGTCGGTTGGGAACGGAAATTCGCGATCGCCAAGGGCTTACTTATGGTATTTACAGTTACTTCCAAGCTGGAAAATATGCAGGCCCGTTTGTAATTTCCATGCAAACTGCCCCTGAAGATACAAATCGCGCAATTTCTAGCACCATAGCTTTATTAGATCAAATACGCGATCGAGGCTTAACTGCTGCTGAGGTAGCTGCTGCCAAATCTTCGATTAATAGTAGTTACGCCGTCTCTCTAGCTAGTTTAGATTCTTTAGCTTCACAAATTTTGATGAACGAAGTTTATGGATTAAACCCAGACGAAATGCGCGACTTTATCAATAAAATCCAAGCAGTTACTCCAGAGCAAGTCAATCAGGCAGCTAAAGAGTTGCTCCATCCTGATAACTTGGTAGTAGTGTCAGCAGGGCCACCTCTGTCAGCCTCTCGACCATCTAATCAAGTAGCTCAACCTTAAAAAAGGCTTTACCTTTGGTATTAGATGGGCATTATTCAACTTAAAATTCAAGTCGGTCATTGGTCATTGTTAATTGTTAAGACCCGCGTGATATTTAAGTTGATTTTTACCCACCTACTTAATCCAAAACTGTTGATTTCCTAACCTTAGCCACCTGTCTATCCCCAATGAACATTTTGAACAATCTGCTTTTCCAACCAAGTCAACCGCCTAGTGAAAAAAAACAACGCCGAGGTATTGAGATTAAGTCGCAGCGTGAAATTGAAATCATGCGACAGGCGGCTAAAATTGTGGCAACTGTGCTGAAAGAAGTTTCTCAGATGGTAGAACCTGGGATGACAACAGCCGATATAGATGCCCACGCCGAAAAACGCATTCGTGAAATGGGCGCAACGCCTAGCTTTAAGGGCTATCATGGCTTTCCAGCTTCTATTTGCTCCAGTATCAATAGTGAAGTGGTACACGGCATTCCTAGTCCTAAAAAGGTAATTAGGACTGGCGATGTCTTGAAAGTAGATACTGGTGCTTATTACCAGGGATTTCATGGCGACTCTTGCATTACTATTGCTGTTGGGGAAGTCAAGCCGGAAGCAGCTAAGTTAATTCAAGTAGCTGAAGAATCTCTATATAAAGGAATTGAGCAAGTAAAAGCTGGCAATTATTTAATGGATATTGCTGGGGCAATTCAAGATTGCGTAGAAGCTAACGGTTTTAGCGTTGTAGAAGAATTTACAGGTCACGGGGTTGGTCGTAATTTGCACGAAGAACCTTCTGTGTTTAATTTCCGCACCCGTGAGATGCCCAATGTTAAATTACGTGCTGGTATGACGTTGGCTATTGAGCCAATTTTAAATGCTGGTTCCAAGCGCACACGCATTTTATCAGATCGTTGGACTGCGGTAACGGTTGATAATTGTCTGTCGGCTCAGTTTGAGCATACTGTGTTGGTAACAGAGGATGGTTATGAGATTTTGACTGACCGTTCCCAGGTTTAGATAAGCGCGTTAATGTTGTTTTAAAGTCGTTTTATTAACGACAAATGCACACAGATAAACACAGATAAAATTATTATAATTGTGTTTGTCTGTGTTAAATTTTTCTATTTTAAAATTTAGATATTTTTATAAATTTTAATATCTTTAAGATGAATGATATCCCTATTCATATAAATGGCAACAATCATGCCTTAGTGATTGGAGGTAGTATTGCCGGATTGTTAGCAGCGAGGGTTTTGGTTGACTACTTCGATCAAGTAACAATTGTTGAGCGCGATCGCTTACCTGCACAACCTATACCCCGCCCAGGTGTACCCCAATCTTACCAACTTCATGTACTGCTAAGTAAGGGTAATCAGATTTTAGAAAAACTCTTTCCAGGCTTTTCTCAAGATCTTGCTAATGCAGAAGCTCAAAAGATTGACTGGGCAGCAGACTTCCGTTGGTTGACTCCAGGAGGTTGGTCGCCTCGCTTTGTTTCTGAGATTACTACCCACGCCTGTACTCGAAATTTGCTGGAATTTCGGCTGCGGGAAAGGTTGTTAGATGATGGCAGGGTGAAGTTTTGCCAGGGTAGCCAAGTTACAGGTTTGCTTGCTAACTCAGATCATACTGTTATCACTGGGGTGCGGCTGCGGGACGACAACGCTCAACAAGTTGATGTTCTGGCTCAGTTAATTGTTGATGCTAGCGGTCGCAATTCTAAATCTCTTAAGTGGTTGCAACAGCTTGGTTATCAGCCACCCCAGAAAACAGTGGTCAATGCTTTTTTGGGGTATGCGACTCGCTGGTATCAAAACCTTAGCACTGATTTAGATTACAAAGTATTGTACGTGATGCCCAAAGCCCCAGATTATCCGCGTGGTGGCGTGATTTATCCCGCCGAAGGCGATCGCTGGCTAGTCAGTCTGATCGGTGTCGGTCGAGACTACCCACCGACGGATGAAGCAGGCTTTAGAGAATTTGCCCGCAGTTTGCGTACATCCGAAGTTTATGAGGCGATTAAATCCGCCCAACCCCTAAGCCCAATTTACAGTTACCAACGTACAGAAAATTGCTGGCATCATTATGAGCGGATGTCGCGGCGACCAGAAAATTTTATTGCTTTGGGAGATGCTGTTTGTGCGTTTAACCCTGTCTATGGTCAAGGCATGACGGTGGCAGCTTTAAGCGCATTAACTTTAGACGAATGCCTTCAGCAACACCCAATTGGAAGTAGCAAGGATCTGACAGGTTTGGCGCAGCGCTTTCAAACTAAGTTAGCGAAAGTTAATAGTGTTCCTTGGTTAATGGCTACTAACGACGATTTCCGTTGGTCTACAACGGAAGGTGGAAAACCCAACTTAATGACCCGCCTATTGCATAGCTATTTGGATAAAGTATTGCTCACCTTCAGCAGTAGTCCTGAGCTTTACAAGGTATTTATAGAAGTGGTTCATATGCTCAAAACCCCTAATGCTTTTTTCCACCCCCGTTTTTTCTCTTCAGTTTTCAAATTAGGTCGCCGATCGTCTTTTAAGATTTAAGCTAACCCTGAATGGGTTTCATTAAATAGCGATCGCTCAATTTTACTCATGAATAAAACTGATTTAGCTTTTACTTCAGCACTAGAACAAGCACGGCTGATTCGTAGTAAAGAAGTATCAATATTAGAGTTAACTGAACTTTATTTGGATCGCATCGCCAGTTTAGATCCGCAACTGGGTAGCTATTTTACTGTGATGTCAGAACAAGCTTTAGCATCAGCCAAAGCTAAAACAGAAATATTAGCTCACTCTACCAATGTTTCAGAATTACCACCTTTTTTTGGTGTACCAACTTCAGTTAAAGACCTCAACCCTGTGGCTGGTGTTCGCTGTACCTACGGTACTCTGGCATTGATGGATAATATCGCCACTTATGATGATGGGGTGGTGATGCGTATGAAGCAGGCTGGCTTTATTATTCTTGGTAAAACGGCTACTTCTGAATTAGGATCTTTTCCTTATACCGAACCGCTTGGTTTTCCACCTGCTCGCAATCCTTGGAATTTAGATTATACGCCAGGGGGGTCTAGTGGTGGTGCTGCGGCGGCAGTTGCGGCTGGGTTGTGTCCGGTGGCGCATGGTTCAGATGGGGGTGGTTCAATTCGTACACCATCTGCTTGCTGTGGTTTGGTAGGAATTAAACCTGCGCGTGGTAGGGTGTCTCATGCACCAGTAGGCGATCGCATTAGTGGTCTTGTTACTAATGGTGCGATCGCGCGTACTGTTGCTGATGCTGCGGCAATGCTTGATGTAATGTCTGGCTACATTACAGGCGATCCTTATTGGCTACCCGATCCGGAAAATTCATTTTTATCAGCAACTCAACAAACTCTATCTAAGTTACGGGTTGCTTTTTCAACCAGCATTCCCCCCTTTGGGGATGCTGATTCAGTTTGTCAGCAGGGCGTATTAGATGTTGCCAAACTATTAGAAAGTATGGGTCACAGTATCGAATCAGCTTGCCCTGATTTTAGTGGTTTACTAACATCTTTTCCTAGAGTTTGGCAGGCGGGAGTTGCGGCGGCGGGAATTCCTATTGAAGTACTGAGTCCCTTAAATCGTTGGTTAGTACTTAATGCTGGTTCTGCTGGTGAGTATTTACAGGCAGTTACTCAGATGCAGGTAACGTCACGGCAAATTGTAGCGTTCTTTGATAACTTTGATGTGTTGGTGCTACCTGTATTTATGCACCCACCGATCAAAATTAATCAATGGGCTAATCTTAGTCCTGAAGAAACTTTTCAAAAAATGACTGCTTGGATCGGGGCGTGTCCACCATTTAATGCTACTGGACAACCTGCGATCGCAATTCCTACAGGTTTTGACTCTACTACAAATTTACCTATAGGTGTACAGTTAGTTGGTCGTCCCGCAACAGAAGCTACTTTAATTTCTTTAGCTGCCCAAATTGAAGCAGCAAAACCTTGGAGTCAAAATCGCCCACCTTTGTTTAGTGCTGCAAATATTTGATGCAGAGACGTAGCATACTACGTCTCTACAGATTGCAGAATATGTAGCCTTCAGGGAAATAGTAGAACGTTGAACCTGAATGCGATCGCTATGCAGTGCGGGCATCTTGCCCGCGTCAAGCTAAAAAAAAACCTTAAAAATTTTATTTGTAATCAGAAATTTGTTAAAGTTTTTTTGACAAATAAGTCGATTAATTTTAATTAAAAATTTTGTAGCTACTCGCGACTGTTTTCATCATCGGAGCTATCAAAAGGTTTTTCTATTACTAATTCGATTTTTGCAGTAATTTGCTCAATTCTCCGTTTAACACAATCAAAGTTCGCTTGAGTCCAAATATTTTGATTAAATTTATTATTTTTATGAATACTCTCCAGGGCTAACATCACAGAAGAACCTAATAAATATATTTTATATAAACAATTTTCGTTCTTCTTTGGTTCCCTGCACATCATGCTTTTGGCACATTTTTAATATTTGTTAACATCAAATTTTAGTTGATGATGAATCAGCCTCGATTGGGTGTAAAGAGTTATGTTTATTTAGGTTGACCTATTTAACTGCACAAACTTTACCTTTAGGAGTTGCATCAGGGTAAAAAGTTACAATGGCATTTCTATCTTTGACAAAGACTGCTTGATAAGATTTTCCGGAATTTTGATCGCGCACAGGATAAAGGCAGGCTGCTTGTTTATTTTCCTGAGATTTGAATGCTTTAGTAGCCTCTATAAGTATTTCTGCGGCATCACTGACAAGAGCATAACCCTTGATGCGATCGCTCACCGTTTTATTTCCTTGTTTAATTACTACTCCCAGAGTATAAACCACCCCTGGAATTACCTCTTCTTTCGCTTGGTTATTAGGTAATCTTCCCGCAATCCCCTGATTTTGTAGTTGTAGATATCTACCAAAAAAGTGTAGTCCACCAATATCTTTTTTGCTCTTAATCTCACCGCAGAAAATATGTTGGAAACCTCGCTTGTTAGACCAAATAGCGGTTAAATCATCTAAAAAGTCTGCCTGTGTACGGCGATTGGGTCGTAATTCACCCCCGACAGCTTGCTGAAGTCTTTGCAATACAGATGGGTTATTTAACATCAATTGTTTAACATCACTGGCTTTGACTTTGCTACCAATTGTTCCACAAGTTCTTAGCACAGCTTGGTCAAAAGCATTGAGTTGCGGTGGTAGTGGTGTAATGTCTGCTGGGTTTCCAGATGGAAAGCTATGAAACTCAGGATTATTTACCTGATCAAAAAATGGCTGTAGGGATATTTGGGCAATTTTTAACGGAATTAAGGCAGGAAGTTGAGCATGGGCTGCTTGTGTAGATGTGATTTTGAGTAATATTAGCCCTAATCCGATCTCTAGATAAATAGCTAATTTAAGCCCAAGACGATGTTGCATTTTAAATTAGGCGAAATTATATATACAGCACTTTGCATCTAAATGAAGTATACCCATCCCTAACCCTGCCCTTACTAAGGGGAGAGCGGATGGGGTAATTTTTTATTTTACTAACTTAAAATCTCCTGTATGTAAGCAACTCTGGCTTTTGTAGGAAAAATTGGTGAGTGTTGTATGGCGATAAGTGGGGAAAATAATAGTAAGCCATTTAATACAACTCAAATCTAATAACTTATGGGTACTAAGAGTATTACTACAATTGTCATCATCTTAGCTTTGCTGTTTGTTTTTGTTGGCGATCGCTTCCTTCCCAAACCCTTAAATACAGCAAGTGTCCAAACCAGAACCTCATTAAACAATTTTATGATCGGTTTATTTCCAGCTTGGAAGCCCAAAACTAAGCCTCATGAACGTACACAGAAAGCCCTCGACAAACTAGAGAAAAACCCGCAAGAGGAGAAAAAGTAAGGTATAGCAACCACCAAGCCAGTTAGGACAAATATTGGTTAACATCTGCGTAATCTGCGTTTCGGGCGAATACCCGACATGAATATCTGCTCACATCTGCGATCAAAAACTCAAATTGTGATCCCAAGTAATAAATCTCATGCCTTAACGGTTATGGCGGTTGCTATAGATAAGATTTTCAAGCTGTCGGGCGCTCACAATCATAGGAGTTATCCCATACAAAACATCTGTAGTGGGAGCATCTTGCTCCCTAATTGTGGTAGTAGGTAAAATGCCCGCCCTACCAATGAGCATCTTGCTTTTTTAATTGTGGTAGCGGGCAAGATGCCCGCAATACCAGTAACTAGCAATAAACGTGCTATGCCTTTTCGCCTATGAACTTTTCTTCAACCAGCTAAACATCGCCCGTAAATCTTTGCCTACTTCCTCAATTGGGTGTTCAGCTTCTTGACGGCGCATAGCAGTAAACCCAGCTTTACCAGATTGGTTTTCTAACACAAATTCCCGCGCAAATTGACCGCTTTGAATTTCTTGGAGAACTTTCCGCATTTCAGCGCGAGTTTGGTCATTCACAATCCGAGGGCCACGGGTATAATCACCATACTCAGCAGTATTGGAGATGCTATCACGCATCTTAGCTAAACCGCCTTCTACAACTAAGTCAACAATTAATTTAACCTCGTGCAGACATTCAAAATAAGCTAATTCTGGTTGATAACCAGCATTGACCAAGGTTTCAAAACCAGCTTTAATCAGCGCACTCAAGCCACCGCATAATACTGCTTGCTCACCGAATAAGTCGGTTTCTGTTTCTTCGCGGAAAGTGGTTTCTAAAACACCAGCGCGAGTGCCACCAATACCTTTAGCGTAAGCCATTGCGCGATCGCGTGCTTGACCAGAAGCATCTTGATACACTGCAAACAAAGCGGGTACACCTTCGCCTTGTTCATAAGTGCGTCGCACTAAATGTCCAGGCCCCTTGGGGGCAACCATAACTACATCCACGTTTTGTGGCGGAACAACTTGACCAAAGTGAATATTGAAGCCGTGAGCAAAAGCTAAAACTTTTCCTTCTGTCAAATTTGGCTCAATTTCGTCCTTATAAACTGTTCTTTGCACTTCATCTGGCAGCAAAATCATAATGAAATCGGCTGCTTTAGCGGCATCAGCTACATTGTGGACTTCCAGACCAGCTTGCTTTGCTTTTTCAGCAGACTTACTGCCCGGATACAGCCCGACAATGACATTCATGCCACTATCTTTGAGATTGAGCGCGTGAGCGTGACCTTGAGAACCGTAACCGATAATCGCTACCGTTTTTCCGGCTAACAAATCTAAATTCGCATCCGCGTCGTAATACATCCGGGCCATGTGCCAACTCCTTGAGTGTGAGAGCGTCGTAATTTACTAAGCTATCAGCACATCGCGCATCAACTTTCAGCTATCGGAATTGCCTCGCTTTTTGTAGGCAACAATTCTTGTGTCTGAGGGCTGAGTGCTAAGTGCTTTTCGCTTAAGATTGCAAACTCTTAATTTTATCAATAAAAGGAATCTAAAATACTACTGGGGGCTGATATAAAATTGACGTTTTTTCTTCTAAGCTAGGAAGTTTGCTGGTTAACTGTTGCGGCGGGTTGAAATACTCCACTAATTTCATGCTGAATTCTGTATTCTGAATTCTGTATACTTTTTGAATAATTGCACTGTTATGGCAACTGAAGCGCTGAAGCCGAATATTCAAGACTTGCAAACAAAAGTTGTTGAGTTGCTGCGCCAAGTCAGTTACCTGATGCACCGCGCCAGTGCGGTTTTGAGTTCTGATAGTGGTAGCGATCGCTTTGCCAAATTTGAGCAGGAAATCAAAAATGTAACTGCCAATGTAGAAGACTTTGAATTAAGAATGGCGATCGTTGCACCGATGAAAGCTGGTAAGTCTACCATCATCAACGCCATTATTGGGCAGGATTTGTTGCCAAGTCGCAATTCTGCCATGACTACTATCCCCACTGAGATTATTTTTGACGCGAAAAGAAAAGAACCTCTACTGAATCTTAGTCCGAAAGTTCGAGAAGTTTTTGAATCAGGTTTTTTTAGCTTACAGCGTAAAATTCAAGAGTTAGGGATAGATGTCGTCCATGCAAAACTTGGTCAGTATCCCCATCTAGTTAAACTCGCAGAAAGAATTGCAACTAAAACCAGTGGTGCAATTGACGGCGAAGTTTTAGGTCGTCAACGGATTATTGGTAACTTAAGCGCATTAAACGATATTGTACGCCTGTGCAGCATTCTCGACCCAATGGTTGACCCCCTAGAGTTGCTGACAGATGTACCAAAGATTTATACTCCGTTTTGGCGATCGCAAACTATTTCTCAACTAGAATCTTCAACAGCAGAAAATTCTAAACTACTAGGCAAACTGGTAATAATTGACACTCCTGGCCCTAACGAAGCTGGAGAAAATCTTAGATTAGTTAACGTAGTTGCAGATCAACTTGAGAAATGTTCCTTAGTATTAATTGTCTTAGACTTTACTCAGTTAAGAACAGAAGCAGCAGAAAAAGTTAAAAGAGATGTTCAAAGAGTAATTGAATTTCGCGGCAAAGATAATCTTTATGTATTGATTAACAAAGTCGATCAACGACGTAAAGGCGATATGACACCGGAACAAGTACAACAATTTGTTGCGGCTGAATTAGGACTAGCTGTTGATGGTAATACTAATCGTGTATTTGAAATTGCTGCCAGACGTGCCTTTTGTGCAGCTAACTTTATCCAAGAACTTGAGCAACCGCTAGATGATGTACGCAAATCACAAACAGCACAATCACTAGCACAAGAAGTTTTTGGGATTGATTGGGAAGAAGAACTTGAAGAAGCAACTTTAGAAAAATTAGAAAAAAAAGCTCAAAAACTTTGGCAAAAATCAGGCTTTGTACCATTTTTAGAAAATGCTATTAGCGCCCTAATTGCCGAAGCAGCACCTCGTTCTATTTTATCTGCACTTAATACTGCTCGTGGTCGGATTATAGAACTACAGGAAGATGTGCAACTTCGCAGTCATGCGATTAACCAAGATGAGGGAAAACTTAAGTTAGAAGTTGAAGCTTTAGAAGCAGATTTACAGACATTGGAATCATGCCGAAATCGTTTACAAGCAGTGTATCAAATTAAAGAACAACTCGATATAGAGCTAAATAACATTCTTGAATCTATCAAGAAAGTAGCTAAAGTTACGATTGAAACTTATTTTAATGAAGAAGAATATCAACGTACTGAAGCAATGAAAAAAACTGGCATGGAAGCTAGTAATTTTCTTGATTGGATTCACAAATATGTCAAGTCTCCAGTAGAAGTAAAAGGTGTAATTGAATTTAAAACATTAAGAGAAGCTGAAGAATTTGCAGATATAGCAATATCTTATCCCAAAGGTAGAGCCGATAGTTTATTAGAAAGTGTAAGAGATCAAATTAGTCAACAGATAGAACAAGCTCGGACACAGCTTACTGCTGTACTAGAGCAAGAAACGCAGGCAATTATTGAACGGGCGCGCGATCGCTTAAATGAAACATTTAATGTTAATTTATCATTGCCTACACCCAGATTGGAATCTACGGAAATTAATTTTGATAAACCTCGTGTCAAGCGTCATACACGAGTCTTAAATCGTGGTTTTGAAGAACAAGTAGTAACCAAGAGAACTTGGTGGTACTGGTTTGGATTAATTCCCCGTAAAGAAACAATTCAAATAAAAACACCTGAACACCGTGAAGCATATTATAGTGTTTCTTTATCAGAAATTGTCACGGAAGTCAATCAATTGATTGAGCAAAGCATTAAAAAAATTAAACAAGAAATCAATCAATATCTTGATGAAGATTTTCATCAACGAGTCGATGTTTTCTTTAATGATCTTGATTCCTACCTAACTAACTATCGCGATAGCTTGAAACAAGTACAGTTAAATCAAAAATTATCTCTGGAACTCAAAGAAAAGTTAGTTCAAGAATTAAGTAATTTAGTGCCAGAAACTTTTGAGCTTGTTCAGCAGATAGATGAGTATCTTCGACAGACAATTGAAGTAAAATCTAATTAAGATAATTTAACCAGGCGCTACCAGTTAGTGAAACAAGATCAAAATTAAGCCCATGTCGAATATCTGCAGTTTTGCCTTTTCCTGGGGAAAATGCCACACGTAAGGCGTGACGTTCTGGAAAGTAGAGAACGCTCATAATTGTATTATGAGCGCAGACTTGTGCTGCAATCTCAATTGCTGTTTCTTCATCAAGAAAGCCATAGTTTGATGTGATTAAAGAAAAAAGTTTGGGATTAGCAGAGCCATCACGGTTGCCCCAGTAAATTACATCTGGTATTTTTTGATAAAATTGTGATTGATTTAAGATTAATTCCGAAGCAATATTATCTCCCTGTTCAAATTCCAAAAATTTTTGGGGTGCTGTAAAGCATATATAGCCCCATCCAGGCTGATGAGAACAGTCTGAAATAGCGTATGTCATTGCATTTGTGCGAACAGCAGATTGAATCATTTCCTTGGCTTGAGTAGCTGTTCTACAACTGGAAAGAATTTTAGTCATTAGTACAGGCATAGGTGTACCTTCGCCAGTTGCCGTATCGCTTAGACTACCGCGAATTTGACTAATAGAAACTCCCGCAGCATTCATACCCGCTAGTGAGCCTACAAGCCCAAGGAAACCAATGGATACAAACGGAATGCTGTCACGACTACGCCGAGGCGGTAAACATATTTTGACAAGAGGATAATTCTGTACTCCAAGGCGTAAATTATAGTCTAGTATTCGCATCTGAATTGTTTGCCCATTTGTCGTTGCTTGGTTGGAGGCTGCAAAAAATGAACATCCAGCTTCTAATAAGTCAACACCTGCGATCAGTTTTTGCAAATCTAATTCACTCAACCATGTATATCCTTGTGCATGACAAGCTTTGACTATTCCTCGAATTTCTTCATGCAACTCATTAGGCAGATAAGGCAGGCAACGTTCCACTGTAGACAAAAGACGTTTTTCTAAACTTCCTTTTTTCCTTAATATGAAACGCATCCGCCAAAAGAAATCTCTTAATTGCTGGACAATTTCATGTCCATATTTTAATCCCAGTTGCCATCCTCTTTGATAGGGAGACCCTTGTAATACAGCCGTGTATATTCTGTCTCCCTTAAGGTTAGGCTGAAACATATTAATAATTTGAAGTTACGGACGACAGAAAAATTGAACTTTATGGTACTATAACTATAAATTAACTAAAATTAATTTTTGTTTTGGTAATACTTAAACTATTTTCACGGCTTAAAGCTCGGAAAAAGTTGCCATCAACACAATGACGCTCAATTTGAAATGCTTCAAAATATCCATCTTTTTGACCTAACTCTCTCGCCCAAAATCTAGCTAATACTAAAATTGCGTCTAATTGCATGAAAGTTTTTTCTTGTTCTGACTCATAACGATTAATAGCTGCAATCTTTTCTTCTATTACTTCACTAATATCTACAAAAAAGTTGGGTTCAAAACCCCGCATAAATACGGGTGGCGCTGAATACCAGATAGGAATATTTTTGCGCGTAGCTACATTGGCGACAGCAATCGAGCACACCTCATGATCTCCATGTCCATATTTTTCTGGTTGTGGCGCATGAGTAATAATGAGGGTTGGTTGTAGGCGTTGAATAGCTTTTTCTACAGTTTTAATTATCCCTTGCTTTGGTAAGTTACCTTCTTCAAATTCATAGTATTCATTAATTGCACCAATAACCTGTCTAGCTTCTTCAGCTTCTTGTAGACGTTTGCCTTTAATTTCAGAGCTAGAATAATTACCATTGGTTAAAAATAAACAATGGATTTGCCATCCAGCCTCTGACATCATTCGCAGTGTACCAGCAGCAGGCAGTACTTCATCATCAGCATGAGCGTAAACTGTCATTACAGTTGGCTGATTAGATGAAGACTTAAAATTGGATTCTAAAATATCGTTCATTTGTCTGAGCTTTTAATACATCTAAAACGAAATTCAACAATGTTTTATAACAATTTTTATTTTAAAACCGAACTACAGGAAGACTTTTTTACAATTTTTTACAAAAATGGTTGCTCAGAATAAAAATATTCACATTAAGAGGATAATACTAAATGATGAAAAATCAAATGCTTAAGTTTAATTCAAAAATTACGTTACAAAAAATATTCCCAAATGAATGTAGATAGAAAATATAGCCATAGATATAATGTTGTTGCTCAGGCAAAATTACCCGTTTGTTATGCCGATGTAGAAGCAGCAGCATTACGTCTAGAAAATCAAGTACACCGAACACCAGTTATTACTTCTAGTAATATTAATGAACGCACAAACAGTAGGGTATTTTTTAAGAGTGAAAATTTTCAGCGTACAGGTTCATTTAAATTTCGGGGTGCTTATAATGCTTTAGCGCAGCTATCAACAGCATCTCATCAGCAAGGTGTGGTAACTTTTTCATCGGGGAATCATGCACAAGCGATCGCACTTGCAGGTAAACTCCTAGATATTCCAACTACAATTTTCATGCCAGATGATGCCCCAGTAGTCAAGCAAAATGCTACTCGTGGTTATGGGGCAGAAGTAATTTTGTATAATCGGTTGGAAACTAATCGGGAAGAATTGGCTGAAAAATTGGCACGCGATCGCAATTTGACAATAATTCCTCCCTACGATCATCCCCATATAGTAGCTGGACAAGGTACAGCAGCAAAAGAATTAATCGAAGAAGTTGGGAATTTAGATTTACTATTAGTTTGCTGTGGTGGCGGTGGGTTATTATCTGGTAGTGCGATCGCAGCTAAGGCATTATCACCAAATTGTCGCGTTATTGGTGTAGAACCACAACAAGCAGATGATGCAACGCGATCGTTTTATACTCAAACCCTACAAACTATTAATAATCCGAATACTATTGCTGATGGTGCTAGAACACCATACTTAGGAAATATTACTTTTCCTTTAGTACTACATTATGTTGATGACATGGTAACTGTATCTGAAGAAGCAATTCTGCGGACAATGTTTTATTTATGGGAACGTTTAAAAATTGTGGTGGAACCCACAGGCGCTTTAGCTGCTGCGGCTTTATTAGAATGTGTGATTAGTATGCCTGATGCCAAAATCGGGGTAATTATTAGTGGTGGTAATGTCGATTTGGCACAAGTAGGTAAATTATTTTCCTGAACTTTTCAATAATTATGCTCAACCGTTTCCTACCTGCAATATTAATTCTATTTAGTTTAGGTTTTGGCAGTATATCTATAGCCAGTCAACCCAAGTATGACTTACCTGGCAACAGCCACTTACCAAAGGACAAGTTTATTACTCAATATCAAATACCTCTAGGTCTTGATCCTAGCTATATTAGAGGTTCAGCGCGTTTAATACCCTGGTCAGATTATGCTGGAGTTAAGAGTGATACAACAAAAAGCATTGCACCAAATCGTATGGTTTGGGAACTCTTAACCTTTTACTGTAACCAAGCTCCGCCAGAACGAATTAAATATTATTATTCAGCTTTTGATGCAGTAACAAGGAAGCAACTGACAAACAAACGTACTCAATATACCTATGACGTTTACTCGTTGCCACCCATTAAAGCTTACGGTTTGCAATGGTTCTATCCTAAATGTCGTTAGTATAGGCACACAAATAAACAAATGCTGACAAATTAACAGAGGATTATTCTGCCTGCTGTTGCGTCGTAATTTCGTTCAATAAATCTTCATCAGAGTAGGTGTTTTCCCAATCACCTTCTAATTTCAAGCGTACTGATTTTGCACCCCCACTAGGCGTGCATACTACCCAGTAATTATCCTGTTCACCTTTGACACTCGCAGCATCTTTGTTTTCAGTCCCCTCTGTCAGACCTGTATATGCCTGAACGCAAGTCCAGGTTACTCCATCGGTATTAGCTATCTCGCGCTGCATTGCAAATTTAAGAGTTAATTATATTACACAATTATTATGCTTTGAGGTTTAGGAAAGATTCATCCGCCCATGAGAGGAGAGGGGTATTAGTACTAAGAAGTAATATTATGTCCGGTGAAATGAACATAGTATCGGATTTGGGTGCGATCGCATGGAAAAATTTATTACACAAATTAAAGTACGCCATTACGAATTAGACACTTTAGGACACGTTAACAATGCTGTCTACCAAAATTATTTAGAACAAGCTGCGATCGAACACATGGAATATTTGGAGTTTAGTTTAGATCGCTATCAACAGTTAGGCGGAGTGTTTGTACTGCGACGTATCAAGATAGATTATATTCGTCCAGCATTTGCTGGCGATACCTTAGAAGTTACCACTTGGATACAAGAAATGCGCGGATCTCGTTCTATCCGACACTATGAGATCCACAAACAAGGAGATCAACAACTCTTGGTTACAGCAGAAGCTTTATGGGTATGGGTAGACACGAAAGTTATGCGCCCAAAAGCTATGCCTAAAGAATTGCTGAATGTTTTTGCACTACAGCACAATATCAGCAATTAGGCTTGGAAATGCGGTCTTAACAAAGTTTTAATTCTTTCAACAGATTTAATGTATCTTTGGGCAGAAGGTTTTGTTAGAGTTATAACCGTAAAATCTCTTACAGAAAAAACATACTTTATGTAAGTTTTCTAACCCATTTAAATTAGGAGGATATTAACGTGAAAAACATTTTATCTACTATTGGACAAGTATTTCGCAAAAGCTTTTTAGTTCTAAGCTTAGTAAGTTTGCTTTTGTCTAATGTGTTGATTTTTTCTCAACACCCTGCTTATGCAGCTAGCAAGGCGAATCAAACTCAACAAACTGAGCCTGCTTATGTTACTGAAGCAGAAAGTTATGAAGAAGCAGTACAAGAAGCTCAAAATCCTAGTAAGATGGATAAGGCTTATGCAGAAAATGTAAAAGAATACAAAGAAGTACAGCCAGATAAAGGTTTAATTGAAGAAGCAAAAGAATTGGTAGAGCAAGTTACTGGTAAATAATTTTTAGGCATTCAGTTGTCAGCTTTCAGCTAAACAGAGTGCGAAATAGAAATTATAGCAGTTTGCAAGCGCGTGCAATACAACTATTGTAGAGGCTGGTTTGATAAATAATTTGTTGACTAAAAGATAAGAATAATTGCCTAAACCAGTCTCTACACTTTCTGTACCTCGACAAATTAAAAATTGAGGAAGTAAGTTAATCTTTTCAAGAAAAAAGAATATAACATTTTCTAAACTTAATTTTTTTCGTGATAATACTCAACTGTAATTCTAACTAATAAAAACTGAGTGTAAAAAAGCTTTTTCCATAACATTAGCAATAAAAATATACGGCTGGTTAATAAAGTATAAATTTAAGGGTTTATCCGCTCATCTCTCATATCATACCTGCGGGTTTGTAATTTATAATTAATAATTATATCATAAATAAACTCAATAAAAATTGAGATAATTGTTATTATGAATAAGGCGAATTATCAAGAAAAACAAGCATTAGAAACCCAAAGGCACGAGATTCTACAACAGTTAGAAGATTGGCTAGACACGCCCATGCTGATACTTAGCTTTGCATGGTTGGCGTTGTTAGTTATTGAATTGATTGGCAATTTAACTCCCTTAATGGAAGCTATTGGTACATTAATTTGGATTTTGTTTATTTTAAATTTTACGCTTGAATTTACAATTGCTCCGCGTAAGCTTGCATATCTCAAAAATAACTGGTTAACAGTAGTTTCTCTAGTTGTACCAGGATTACGTACCTTAAAAATTTTCCGTTTTCTTAAAGTCTTACGTTTAGCACGGACTACAGGTGGGCTACGGTTGTTACGGGTGATCAGTTCACTTAATAGTGGGATGCGATCGCTCAGAACGACAATGGGTCGTCGTGGGTTCGGCTACGTGATTGCACTCACTTTAGTAATAACGCTGATTGGCTCGGCTGGAATGTATGCCTTTGAAAGTAATACTCCTGATGGACGGGGGTTAAATGATTATGGTGCTGCCCTTTGGTGGACAGCTATGATGATGACCACTATGGGGTCAGAATATTGGCCGCAAACTCCAGAAGGTCGAGTGCTTTGTTTCATCTTGGCATTATATGCTTTTGCTGTATTTGGCTATGTAACAGCAACACTTGCCACATTTTTTATTGGTAATGATGCTGAAAACGACAATGCAGAGTTAGCGGGTGCTAAGTCAATTGCAGCATTGCAGGAAGAAGTTAGTGGATTACGAGCGGATATTCAAGCGATGTTGCATCGTCTGCCAGAAGAATAAACAAAATTTTTTGCATTTTTAGATGAGAAATCACTCACCACAAAATCGACCCATCGCACTTTGGCTTTTCACTGCTCACCCCTAACTAAAATATCAAGATGACAAGTACACACAAATGGTTGCACAATACTAATTGGCGCGGTTATCGAGTGGCTGCTTGGATTGGACAGTTTTTGTTGACAATCGCTGTGATTATAGAAGCAACTCAAGGTAATTGGAAAGGTGCGATCGCATTAGCTGGATTTCTGATCGCTTCTGTGATTTTTGTAATTAAAGATGATCGCTTACCAACTCTATTCGATTTTCTATTTGTGATTGCAGCACTGCTGAATGCGGCTGGTTGGGTATGGGATTTATTTAATACAGTCGGGCCTTATGATGAAATTACCCATATGTATACACCCTTTGCAATTTCCCTAGCATTAAGCTTTTTAGTTTATAGCCCAATGCTGACTATTTTTCGTAGCCACCGGATTCTTTATGTCCTCACAATTAGCAGTTTTGGTATTGCTATTGGTGCTATTTGGGAAGTAATGGAGTGGACAGCAGATATATTTGTATCTATGCAAGTTATTGAAAGCCTTGATGACACAATAAATGACTTAATTATGGACAGCATTGGGGCGATCGCAGCAGCAATTATAAGTGTATGGGCGTTGCCACAAGACTTACCATCAGAATCAACTAATCAAAATTAAATAATTCACAAGTAAGAATTCAGTAATCAACTTACCCAACTACTAATCATTGGTACTTTTTTATTAAGTAGGTGGACATAAATAAACGTTTAAGGGTATTCCCAGTCACCAGTCCCTAGTCCCAGTCATCGCTCTTTAACGTTTAATTTCATCGACCTACTTAACGATGTATTCTTTCTAACAAAAAAATTGCCGAAACAGTACCTACAAAGTGAGCAGCGATACCGTTAACATTTGCTACTGCCACAAATACATCCAAAGCTCGAACAATCCTGTTAGGATCAGTAATAGCTACCCCTGGAGGTTGGGAGACAGATTTTGCTACTAACACTCCCAAAGTTGCTCCAGCGCCTAGTAAAAATAATAATATTCCTACTAAACCCACAATCACTCCTAGCCGCAATAGTTGAATTGTATCTGCTTTCTTAGGACGCAAATCAGTATTAGGATTGTGTAAACCTTTGGCTATGCGAGTATAACGGAAAGCTAAAAAAGCACTAAAGCACAGTGATAAAAGCCCACAGACAGCCCAAAAAATCCCAATTCCTATCCCGGAAGTAGTTTCGGTGCTAAAGTTACGACCAGAGATGGCAAATAATAAAGTAAAACTGCAAACTACAACGAGTGCTAACTGTAGCCAAAAGTCAATCCAACCTGTAATACGAAAAGTTGTGGCAATTCCTTCTATAGTTGGAGAAAGCGAGTGAGATTCTGATTTAGTTTCCATATTCACCCCCATTACTCATAATTACTATCTACATTAATTAAATTATTTTTAGTTATAACTCACTTAACTAACAGCTAATAACGGTGATAGCCATTCTGTTCGTAACTTTTCAATTGCCTGTTCTTTCAACTTAGCTTCTACTTCAATCCAGGGTGCGTTACGGTATGAAGTAGGCATAATTGTAATAAAATCACTGTGATGCGGATCGCCAAATGCTTCGCGCCCGTTAGAAATGTGAACAAGTTGCCATTCAGGTAATGGCCAAGTGCTACGCGCTGCTGCTAAGATTTCGGGAACGCTAGGATCTTCGTAAGTATCTAATTTTTCGTGAATAACATGGTGATGAGCATCAAATACCATTGGTATATTAGCAGCGCGACATACTTCTAAAATTTCTGAGGCGCTGTAGGCGTATTCATCATTTTCTAATGCTAGTCGAGAGCGAATACCTTCTGGTAGATTGCGAATAACATTAATTAAACGTTCAGCGCGATCGCTTTTTCCTCCATGTACTTCCATCATTGCCCAAGGCGATCGCGGTAATCCGAGTTTATCAAAAATCATCGCCTGCATTTGCAGTATCTTAATACTGTTCTCAATTACAGAAGGTGTATCGGAACTCAGAACTACAAATTGATCTGGGTGTACTACTATACGAATACCGAGAGATTGAGAGCGATCGCCTGTTGCTTTTAATTCATGATCAAACTCATTTAATACACTCTCCCCCTCTGGTGTATCTGCAAAAGGAAATAAGGAAGAAGTAATTCTATACAGCTTGATATTATTAGCTTCACAAAAATCTAGCGCCTTATTGAAACGCTGCAAATTATCTTGATACAACTGACGCAAAACTTGCTGTTGGTCTTCAGAACTTAGTTGTAACAAACGTTTGCGCGTTACTGTACGATAACGCACTTGATCCGATGCGGTGATACACACTAACCCCAGTTTAGGTACGTTGCTTACAAGGCTCATTGCTTCTGTCATTCTTACTTTAGTTTTAAGATTAACAAAGCTTTTTTACCAGAACATCAGTCTGGAGAGTATCTCATTGACAGTAGCGATGTCTACGACGGGCTACGCCTACGCACTCTTGAGCTTTTCATCCTCAATTGAAACCAAATCTAAATGTGACCATGTTGCAAGTACAGCAAAACGTATGACAAATTATGTTTTATTACCAGTTAAATCTTATAGCAGCGCCAATATTAATTAAGTCTGCTATAAGTGCGATCGCCCCCTTATCCAAAGTAGGTTATAGCATTGTTTATTCCCTAAAAACGAGGTTAATGAAATGAACAAATCTAGAGCATTTTTAGGTTTATCTATAGCAATTTTTTGGTCAGTGCTAACTACTTTTTTTACTCAACTTTCTGCCTCAGCTTCAGATGATGAATCTCTTCTTTGTACAAATCGTAAATATGAGACATGGTTAAAAATTACGACGGAAAGCTATGATGCAGCAATTTGTTATAGGGGTTATAGCAATAGTTCTGGATGCTATATCCCCACCCAATATTTTTATATTGGACGCGAGCAAAAAACTGGTGCATCTATTCTTTTACCTGCTGTTGAGCAAAAAAGTAACAATAGTAACTTTTTTGTATACAAAGCTAAAAATGGTAATTTAACTTATCAAATGGCAACTTCTGGAGGATATGCCATCAAGCCTTGGAGTTCATTATCTGTGTTTTCAAATGGAAAAAGAATTTATCATAGAGTGAACAATAGTTTTTATGGATTTTATGATTGTTAGGAGTAGTTGAATTCATAGTAACATTACAACTCAAACAAATTAGCATTCCTCCTAGACATACTTTGACTTGAGCCAAGCTAAAAAATTTAGTATTACAACAACTCAAGAGTTTCTGGGGCTGGTATAGAAAGCTTCTTGATGATTAGATTAGATCTCAGTTTCAACTTAAAGTTGTCAACCATTCTAGGTCTACCAGTCTTTTATCTACAGTCACTAAAGTTAGATTCCAATGTACTGCCGTCGCTGCTAGAAAACGATCGGCTGGATCTTCATGTTTCATTTCTAGTTGCCGACTCAAAAAGGCGATTTCATTGTTCAGGCTGGCTTCCCTCACATCAAGCAGTTCCAGTCCTCTTTTCACCCATCGGTGCGGATCTGGTTGGAATTCGATCTTTCCTTTCTGCCCCAATAAGAGGGTTTCCCAAACACTGATAGGACTCAACCATAGTTCATTCGACTCGTCGGCTATGGCAGTTGCGATGTCTACGACGGGCTACGCCTACGCGCTATTGAGCTTTTCATCCCCCAATAGAAACCAAATCCAAATGTGGGTATCTAATAGGAGTTTCATTGCAACGCCTCCCACTCGCTAGGATCACAAGCAGGTTCAACAATATTTCCTTTAATTTTGGCTGTTCCTTGGGCTACACCAAAGGGAACTCTTGTTCGTTGCTTTGGAGCCGGATAAACTACCGCCAGTGGTTGACCCTTCTTGGTAATCATTAAAGGTTCTCCCGTTTGGTTAACTTGTTCCAACAAACGAAGGCAAAGAGCTTTAAATTCCGAAATTTGTACTTTTTCCATAGGAATATGTTGACCATAGTCATTGTCTATAGTCAATTAAAGTCTCGTACAGATGTTCTTAAACAGACTAAGCCTGCGTAGGCAGGCTTAGTTAATATAGCTCCAGGCTTTAGCCTGCGAGCTTCTGTGTGTTTTCTACTACCGCTACGCTATCGCAGCCATTTTGACATCATTATTTGCCAGCAATTCTTGCAATTCTTCCGAGTCTACAGTTTCTTTTTCAATTAACATTCCTGCTAATTTATCTAAGACGTGCTTGTTATTAACCAGCACTTCTTTAGCACGGTTGTATGCTTGTTCTACTAAATTGTGGACTTCATCATCAATGGTGGCAGCAGTTTCTTCAGAGAAATCGCGTTCAGCATTAATATCACGACCTAAGAACATATTGCCTTGTTGACGACCAAGTGCAACAGGGCCTAAGCGATCGCTCATACCAAACCGCATCACCATTTGACGTGCTACTCGCGCTACTTGCTGCAAGTCATTGGAAGCACCAGTGGTTACTTCTTCATCACCAAAGATAATTTCTTCGGCAATGCGACCACCCAAAGCTACTGCCATTTGATTTTGCAGGTAAGAACGGCTGTAAAGACCAGAATCTAAGCGGTCTTCACTGGGTGTAAACCAAGTTAAACCACCAGCACGACCACGAGGAATAATACTGATCTTTTGTACTGGATCATAATCTGGCATTAACGCACCAACCAAGGCGTGACCAGCTTCGTGATAAGCAACTAAAGTCTTGCGCTTCTCGCTCATCACACGGTCTTTCTTCTCCGGCCCTGCTAATACACGGTCGATCGCATCATTCACTTCATCCATCGAGATTTCAGTGAGGCTACGACGTGCAGCTAAAATTGCTGCTTCGTTCAATAAGTTAGAAAGGTCAGCACCAGTAAAACCAGGTGTACGACGGGCAATTTTGTCTAAATCTACGTCCTTAGCTAGAGTTTTACCCCGCGCGTGAACTTTCAAAATTTCTGAGCGACCAGCATAATCAGGTCTGTCTACAACTACCTGGCGGTCGAAACGACCTGGACGCAGTAAGGCGGAATCTAATACGTCTGGGCGGTTGGTAGCAGCAATAATAATGATGCCAGTGTTGCCTTCAAAGCCGTCCATTTCGGTCAACAACTGGTTAAGGGTTTGTTCGCGTTCGTCATTACCACCACCTAAACCAGCGCCCCGTTGACGACCAACGGCATCAATTTCATCAATAAATACAATACAAGGTGCTTGAGACTTAGCTTGTTCAAACAAGTCGCGGACACGAGAAGCACCGACACCAACGAACATTTCTACAAACTCTGAACCAGAGATGGAGAAGAAAGGAACACCTGCTTCCCCTGCAACTGCACGAGCTAACAGCGTTTTACCTGTCCCTGGAGGGCCAACTAACAACACACCTTTAGGAATTTTTGCACCAATCGCGGTGAATCGGTCTGCGTTCTTCAGGAAGTCTACAACTTCGTTGAGTTCTAGCTTGGCTTGGTCAATCCCTGCAACATCACCAAAGGTTACTTGGGTTTGTGGCTCCATTTGTACTCTGGCTTTAGACTTGCCAAAGTTCATTGCTTGAGAACCTGGGCCACCTTGAGCGCGACGCAGTAAGAAGAACAACCCGACTAATAGCAGCACTGGGAAGAATAGGCTACTCAAGGCGCGGAACCAGAAGCTATCATCGCTTTGAGGTAGAACTGCAATATCTACACCTTTACTGGTGAGGATATTTACCAAGTCTGGATCGTTGGGCAGATTAACAATGACTTTATTGCCGTCTTGGGCTGTGACTAAAGCTTTGGTGCGATCGGAACTTAAACCGACTCGCTCGATTCTGCCGCCTTCAACTTCCTGAATAAACTCGCTATACTTCCATACCTTTTGGCTTTGGGTAGGTTTTTCTAAAAATGTGGTTGCTAAGGCGATCACAACTATTGCTAACAGTGCGTATAGCCCTGCGTTTCTCCACCGCTTATTATTCACTCTGATTTCTCCCTATGGTTAGGATGTAAAGACGCTATTCTATGAGTCCTAATATTAATTTATGTTAACCTTTCTCAGAATTTGTTGACAGGGTTAGCTGAAAAAAAGCTGCATACTCTCTTTGATAGTAACTAAATTGGGAGTAGGCAGTAGGCGAGGCAATATAATTGCGATCGCACTTACTCAGGTATCCAGTCAGGGTTAAAGGTGTCTTCTTGGGTAAATGGCGACTCGGTGGGGAATAGATTGAGTCCAGATGAGATCGCCACATTTTTCACCGCATCTTGGTAACACTCAACAAATATTTCTTGTACAAAAGGTTTCAAGCTAGGGCTATCCTTGAGTATCACCTTAATTTGCCGTCGCTGTTCTGTAATTGTCAACAGCCAACCTTTAGCATTAGCTTCTTTTTCAGATTTCCAATAAGCGAGTTTCAGCAGATGTTCCAATAAAACAATTAAGCGATTTCTTAACTCGCGTTTATCGGATCTCCCCAAACTCTCTAACTCCTCTAACACATTTTCCCAGTCAACAGCATCAAATTTACCCTCTCGAATTTGGTTAGCTGTTAAAAGTATCCACAAGTAAAAATCTTGCTCATAAAGATTTTCTTGGAAAATAATAGAGAGTTGGTCTAATTTGCTAGTCATTGCTAATTGTTAATTGCTAATCGCTATTTGCTAGTTGTTAATTGTTCCAAGCTTTTGTGTAGTGGGTCAAAAGCTAAGGTGCAGTTTTGGCTAATTACTGTATGGATTGGTACTACTTCAACTACACTATTGCTATAAGCTATCGCTTCAAGTTCCTGCACCCAATCTCTATCCCAAATTACTTCCCCTACAGGTTGATAGTAACGCCGTTGCCAATCAATTATTTGCAATCGCATTACTCCTGGCAAAATTCCTGCTGCTAGTGGAGGTGTCCACCAATGTCCATCTCGCCAACCCCACAAATTACCTGTACTGGTTTCTATCCAATTTCCGGCTGCATCAACTAAAATAGCTTCTTGCATTCCAGCTAACTTTGCTTGGTTTAACGCCATCCAAGCAGTTAAGTAATTACCTGTTTTATGAGTTGGTAGCGATCGCTCAAATTGTGGCGCATCTGCCAACCAAGCTATAATGCCATTTTGCTGACGTTGCTTTAAATCAGTAGGTAACAAACGCCCAGTAATCCACTCTCGCCCATCTGGGAAGATGGTAATTCTCAACACGGGAAAGGATAGTAGTAATTTTTTTGCACCATCACGCAAGCGTTCCCAATCTGGTTGTTGCCAGCCAAAATTTTGTATGCTGGAGTGTAGGCGATCGCAGTGGGCTTGCCAATTTGTTAGCCGACTATCTAAAGATTGCTGATAAACTCGCACAGTGGTGAATACTGTTGCACCATAAAGCAACCCTGGATCATCAATTTCCAGTTCTAAAATGTTGCCTTGAATTAACTTGCCCTTATACCAAAACAAATTACTTATTAATTAGAATACTTTTATCAAATAATATCAAAAATTGCTAATAATGGTTTACGCAAAACCTCACGCGGGCAAGATGCCCGCACTACATTTATATGGCAGCATATTCTATATCTTTATCTTTAACAACTTCGGGTTGATGATTTATCAAAGGACGAGTAACTTGGCGCAGTAATACTGTTTCTAAACTTTCATTTACTACACTTGTTGCTTCCAATTCCAACTCACCCCACAAAAGAATTTCTCCCGTTTGTGGCGCATGACCTAAATGATGAATTATAAAACCAGCTAAAGTTCGATAAGCAGTGTTAGTAGGTATATTTAATCCGAATATTTCATTAACTGTATTTAACTCTACAACTCCAGAAACTAGCACAGAGTGTGGATCGGTGTGAACAAAAGTCACCTTTGAAGACACTTCCGACTCATACTGGCGATTGGGAACACGACCGATGAGCAAATGTACAGTACCATTAAAAATTACTAATAAAGGCCAAAAAATAATTGAACATATATAGAGTGGACGAATTAATAGTAGTGCCGTCTTTTCCGGTGCTTGCGATGCTAGTACTTTAGGAATTAGTTCACCTAAAACAATTTCTACATAAGTTACTAACAAAAATGCCACAGCTACAGAAATAGTATGGCTTGTTAAGATTGCAGGTAATTTGCCTATAGGTAAACGCTGGATTAACGGTTCTATCCAATGTACAGTTGCACCTTCACCCAACCAACCCAAGAGTAAGCTAAAAGCTGTAGTTCCTGTTTGTGTAACAGAAAGGTACTTTTGTAAATGATTTTGAGCGTCAAGGACAAGATTAGCTGCTTTTGACTTGCTAGTAGAATCGCTTTCCTGGGTAAGCTTGTAAATTTGAGAATGTGAGGCAGATACTAAAGAAAGTTCCGCTGCTACAAAAAAGGCGATCGCACTTGTTAAACTTAATAACATTACCAATTTGATAATTGATGATGCTATCTCAACTTCTAGAAGCGAAAAATTTTGAAAGACCATTTATTTATTACAGTAAATATTTGCGAATTTATTTAGGCTGACGCTCTAGGAGTAATACTATTTTTTAGATTACATCTTAGTAATGTATTGCGCTTATATCTTAATACAGATATTGCATTGATAGTAAAAAAATCATTAATTACTACAAAAGCAAATAAATTAACTTGGTTATTCTAATACACAATGTAAATATATAGAAGCTACTGTAAATCACCTTTCTACTCTGGGTAAATCAGCGATTTACAGTAACTCCTCAATTAGCAACAGAAAATCTCTAAAAGATTTGCTTTGCTAAGTAATAGCTGTTTAGATATAAATACTTACGCAGCTTCATCTTGAGTTAATTGCTCTTGAATCTTGCCAATAGCCGCATTGATACCAGCTAATCTCGTTTCCAGATCATCTCGCATCAATTGGAGAAACTTCAACTTGCGTTCCAAACGGCTTTTACGAGACACGGGTTCAGAACTATAGCAAGCGCTATCCCAGAAAGGAAACATACACCTACAACCCAATAATCACTATAAATAAATTCTCGCTAAATCAACAGCGAGATGGATGGTAAATTTATGGGAGGAAAACCGACCATAAGCAGCGATGGTTGAAAGACCAATGAGCATAAATCAGATTTTAGATAATTAACCACGAGATTTACACAGATGGAATAACTTATTTTTGCTCATAAATCTAATAACTAAGGATAAAAGCACGATGGCTACACAAGCTTATGACTACGATGTGATCACTGTTGGTGGTGGACACAATGCACTAATTACCAGTGCTTACCTTGCTCAAGCGGGTTATAAGGTAGGTGTCTTTGAGAGGCGAGATATTATTGGTGGTGCAGTCTCTACTAAGGAGATTGTGCCGGGATACAGATTTGATTTGGGTGGTAGCGCCCACATTTTAATTCGCTTAACTCCGATTGTGCAGGAATTAAAGTTAGAAAATTATGGATTGGAGTATATAGAACTCGACCCGTTGTTTTTTGCACCCTTTCCTGATGGAGATTCGCTATTTTTCTATCGAGATGAAGAAAAAACTATTAATCATTTAGAAGATAAATTTCCTGGTGAGGGAGAAGCTTATGCCCGTTTTTTAAATGACTGGCGACCTTTGATGCGAAATATCAAGGAATTTTTCTTAAGTACGCCTAGTCCGTTTGAACTGGGTAAGCAAATGATTGGTGGTAAGTCACCGGATGTTAGTTGGTTTTCTACTTTTAAAACTTTATTTAAACCTTATGGCGAAGTTGTAGATGATTATTTTAGCGAAGAAAAAATTAAGGCAGCTTTAGTGTGGATGGGGGCGCAGTCAGGGCCAGCACCTACAGAACCTTTAAGTGGCCCTTATGTGCTTTGGCAACCACTTTATCATGATGGCGGGGTGGCGCGACCAAAAGGTGGTTCGGGGATGTTGACGCAAGCGATCGCAAAACATATCATCGCTCATGGTGGCGAAATACACCTAAATTCGCCTGTAGAAAAGATTTTAGTTGAAAATCGCCGTGCGGTTGGTATTCAAGTAGATGGACAAATCTATACCGCCAAGGTAGTAGTTGCAGGTACACACGCGATTGAGACTTTTGGTAAGCTTTTACCTGAAGAACACCGACCGCTAGGCGCGAAGAGAATGCGTACAGGCAACGGTTTTGGTATTATGCTGCGTCTGGCGTTAGATTCTCCAATTAGTTATACGGCATATCCAGGGAAAGATGCACGGGTAGCTTTGCAATTATTATGTCGCGATCGCCAACAAATTAACACAGCATTTAATGATTTTAAACGTGGCGAACCTACCCAAGACCCACCAATTTTTGCTATGAGTTTTAGTGCTGTAGATGATACTTTAGCACCTCCTGGTGGTGAGGTACTATGGTTGTGGTCGCAGTATTTCCCTTATCAGCTTGCTAATGGTAATTGGGATGAACAAGGAGATGCAGTTGTTAATCGACTTTTAGATAATTTTGAAAAGTATGCACCTGGAACACGCGACAAGATAGTTGGGCAATTATTTCAAGACCCGTTATGGTTAGAGCGTGAACTAGGATTATATCGTGGTAATGTTATGCACTTAGAAATGAGTATGGATCAAATGTTTATGCTGCGTCCATTCTTAGGTATGTCTGATTATAAAACACACCTCAAAGGATTGTATTTAACTGGTGCTAGTACACATCCAGGCGGTGGAATTATGGGTGCATCAGGACGGAACGCTGCTAGGATTGTACTGAAAGATTTGGATGGTAGTCTCAGAAGTTAAATTGATATCAATTAAGGATTATTTATTTCAATCGGAAATATATATTCAGTTAAGGAAAAAATGCCAACTTGATCCTTACGCATCATTAGCTGGAAAATTTTCTCCTGTCTCTGGCATTGCTTGAGCAATTTCCTCTATTTCTGTGATTTCTTGAATAATTTCCTGATTAGATACTTCTGCTAAATTCTCGGTGTTGATATCTGTGTTATCTTGAATAACTTCCTCATCAGATACTACTGATAAATCTTGATTAGCTATTTCTTGGATTTCTTGAATAATTTCTTCAGGAGATAATTCTGATAAATCTTCGTTACTGATGTATGTGTTATCTTGAATAACTTCCGCAGGAGATACTACTAATAAATTTTGGTTAGCTATTTCTGGAGTTTGGGGAATAACTTCTTCAGAAGATAATTCTGGTAAATCTTCGTTATTGATGTATGTGTTATCTTGAATAACTTCCGCAGGAGATACTACTAATAAATTTTGATTAGCTATTTCTGGAGTTTGGGGAATAACTTCTTCAGAAGATAATTCTGGTAAATCTTCGTTACTAATGTATGTGTTATCTTGAATAACTTCCGCAGGAGATACTACTAATAAATCTTGGTTAGCTATTTCGGGAGTGTTGGGAATAACTTCTTCAGGAGATACCACTAATACATTTTGATTAGCTATTTCTGAAGTGTTTTGAATAATCCCTTCAGTAGGTACTGCTAATAGAACTTCTGTGGATAAATTTTTTTTAGAAGTAATAACTTCTATCGGTCTGATTACTTTATCCCCAAACCTAAAACCTCTACGAACAACTTTAGTAATTGTTGATTCTTCTAAATCATTTCTTACTTCACAATCTATAACTTTACAAATACTAAAATCCGGTTTTGTTCCTGTAATTTCTAGTTGGTGTAATTGTCGTTTAGCTAGTACACTGAGGAACTTTTTCTGCACAGCAGCTAGTGAGTTTGGCATATTGCCGATCAACTCAGGACTAGGATTGGGATTTTCTACCAAGTAGTCGAGTAAGAATTGTAAAGCATCGACGACTTCTAATAGTTCTAAAAAAATGTCTTCGCTGAAGCTGCTTGCCTGTTCTTTCTGTTCACGCAAAGTTTGTTGCAGCACAACTTTTTGTTTAAGCATTTTGCCAATCTCTATAAAGAGGTGGTCGCGCTTTTCATTGCTCAATCTAAATTCTAAAGGTTGATTAGGCATACTATTTATGCAATAAAATAAATATTTTGATTAATCAGCATACATAATTAATATCAAAATTATAAAATAATTATTAGACTTTTTACAAAAATTATTTTTTATAAATTAAACGCAGATGCACGCAGATAAAATACAAATTTTATCTATTTATGCAATAGAGCTATTAAACATATTTTTTTAAGATTAAATTTTACAATATTAATTAGAAGAAATTTTTTCAATATTTGGGATGATTAGCAAATCGCCAACTTCAATTAAATCTACGTGATCTTGAAAGCTGGGATTAGCTTTTATTATTAAAGGCCACAAATCTTTATCACCATAAAAACGTTTGGCAAGTAGTGATATTGTATCTCCAGCTTTTACTGTGTGCTGGAAGCCTCCATCTTTTATCACATAATTCTGAGCTTCGTTGTTGCTAATTGATTGATTAGGTAGAGGGGAACTGCTAACTGTTGGGGTAGGTTCGCTACTGGGTTCAGGCTGTGGAGATACTTGGTTAGCAGGATTAGAATTTCTAGCGATTGATGAAGATTGAGAAAACCAGTTATTAGCAATAGCACCTAAAATAATTCCTAGTATGAGCATGACACCAGCGATCGCATAAGGCAACCATGTTGCATTTCGTGGCTGCTCAGTAGTTAATGATGATGGGACATAACTAGGCGATGAGGGTGGAAGTTCTGCAAGTATACGCATCAGGGTAAGGTCTGCATCACAGCTAGGGCAAGTGTTACCCTCCACATCTTTGCGATCGCATACCGGACAAGTTAACTTACTTAGCATGACCTTAGTCTTATCACTACAGCGCAATTTTTGACTTTTCATCAATCGATGGGCAGATATCTGTGTACAGATTCCGCTACATACCCATTATCTATATGAATGTGCAAATTTCTAAATACTTATTAATTAGCATTAGCTAAACTAGCAATTACAGCAACTAACTCGGCTGGCTCAACTGGTTTGGCTATATGCTTCTGAAAGCCAAATGCGATCGCCTTTTGAGAATCTTCACTCCTAGCGTAAGCTGTCAGCGCAGCAGCAGGAATTTTACCACCTTTTTCTGGATCTAATTCTCTGATTTTACGGATAAGTGTGTAGCCATCTTCATTGGGCATACCAATGTCACTTACCAAAACATCCGGCATTAATTGTTGCACTGCTTCTAATGCTTCTGTAGCTGAACCAACTGCTGTGACTTTAGCACCATAATTTTCTAAGGCTATGGTGAGTAGAAAACGGGTATCTTCCTCGTCATCCACAATTAACACTCTTATGCCATTAAGAGTCGGTAGATTATCCATGATTACTTTATTTCCATTAGCCTCAAGGATCAACTCAGAATTATTTGCCTGTGGCTGAACCTGCATCAGTGGTAGTTTAACTGTAAATGTTGATCCAAATCCTTCTCCAGCACTGTCAACATTAACAGTTCCCCCGTGTAATTCTACCAAGTGACGCACAATTGCTAAACCTAAACCAAGTCCACTTTGCGATCGCGTAGTTGCACCATCAGCTTGACGAAATCGCTCAAATACATAAGGTAAAAATTCCGCACTAATTCCTTTGCCTGTATCACTCACAGTAATTTGAGCATAAGAATTTACTATGGGTGATTTTTTCTGTGAACCAGGATAACTGCCATTATTAATATTTTCCTGAGTGGCATTTGCGCTGCACTCTAAACTAATTTTGACTTGTCCGCCTTCAGGTGTGAATTTAATTGCATTGGATAGTAAATTCCAAAAAATCTGTTGCAAGCGGTTAGCATCACCTGAAATTAACTTAGTTGAAGAATCAAGAAACTTTTCTACTTTAATGTTTTTAGCTTCTGCTGCTAATTGCACAGTTTCAATAGCTGCCTCAATTGGTTGTCTGAGGTTAACTGCACAAACTTGCAAAGACAGCTTACCTCGCATCATTCGAGAGACATCTAACAGATCTTCGATTAATTCTGCTTGTAATTTAGCATTACGCTCAATTGCTTCAAGTGCTTTTGTAGTAGTAATTGGGTTAAGCTTGCGACTCAGCAGCATTCGTGACCAACCGAGAATTGGATTGAGGGGCGATCGCAATTCATGGGAAACTACCGCTAAAAACTCATCTTTCATCCGGTTAGCTGACTCGGCTTGCTGACGTGCGGCTTGTTCACGCACTAACAATTCGTTGCGTTCTTCCTCTGCACGCGATCGTTCTAGTTCCGTCGCTGCACGAGTCGCAAAAATTGTCAATAAAGATTCTGCTAACTGAACATTTTCTAAAGGTTTTGTATCCAGCACTCCCAGTATACCCAGCACTGCACCTGTCGAGTCTAATAAAGGAGTGCCAAGATAACTTTCAACTCCCATCTCTACTAAAAAATGATCCAAAGGAAAAGTTGCCTGAATATTCGATGGGTAACAGCAAGTCTTCCGTTGGTTTATTACAGTATGACAGGGGGTATTAATTACTGTGTATTCGATATTTGCAACAATTTGACTTTGGGCAGATACAGCAATAGTTTTAATTGTATCCGAATCAATTAGTTCCCCAATAAAAGCAAAATTCACATCCAATGCTTTAGTTAGATGTTGCGCCAGTGACGAGAAAAACTCCTGTCCAATTGCTGCTGAAACTCCCTGTGTAACTTCAATTAAAGCAGCATCCATCTGAGCAATTTTCTGAGCAGCTAATCTTAGCTCTAACTCATCAACCACAATCGCTGCTAAATCTTTGAGCGTGGCTTGCGAAGATGCAGTTAATCTTGGGCGTGGTTTGTTGTCAAGCAGACACAAAGTACCAAGATTAAACCCATCCTGAGTAACAAGAGGTGCGCCAGCATAAAAGCGCAGCCCTGGTTCGCTAGTAGCGAAGGGCATACAAGCAAAGCGAGGATCGGATCTTGTATCGGGAACGATTAAAATATCGTCAGATAACAGAGCGAAGCTACATATAGTTGATTCCCGACTGATTTCACGAGCATCAAAGCCGTAGCAAGATTTAAACCAAGCCCGATATTCATCAACCAGCGATACTATGACAATTGGTACTTCAAACAACCGCGCAGCTAAAGTCGTAATCCGATCAAAGCTGTCTTCAGGCGGTGTATCGAGGATATTGTAGCGCCGTAGTGCCTCTAGGCGTTGCGCTTCATTAACTGGCAGGGGAGCAGCATTTAAAATATCTTTGGTAGATACTTCTAAGTTAGGCGCTGAGGCAGCAACAATCGGATTTTGCATTCCTTAAATGGGTAGTATAGATATTCTTTTTATGAAGCAAAGCTTGAAAGCGACTGATTTTTATTGCTACAGCCGTAGATTGTCAGCTAGTTCTATTCAAGTAAGACTATTGTGTAATTATCTGACAGGCAGAGGATGCGATCGCATCTAGTCAAAGGAGTATTTTTACAGCTACCATACCTGACGCATTTTAAGGGTAAAATCAGCTATTACCCCGAACTTTGCCTTCTGACTCCTGAATTCTTGTTAAAAACTAAAACGCAAATGAATCCTGGGGTTGAGCATCTTCTCTACTGGTTGACCGTTTTTGAGATGTTGTTCAACTATCACTGACACATCATTAGGTTTTACTCGGTAATACCACGTTTCTTCAGGTAAAATCCGCACAGTTGGGCCAATACTACATTGTCCCTGACACCCAGCACTTGTCACTGTCACCCCTGGAACAACAACTTCCTGAAAAGCAGCCAGCACCTCTGCTGAATTATTTGCTAGACAAGAGCGGTATTGACAAACTAGCACACAGCGCTGTTTTAGATTTGGCGAATTTTCTTCTAAACCAGTTTCCACGCTTGCTGTTTATGAAGATTTATTACTAATAATATAATACCTGTTTTTACCAATGCCGAGCTTTAAAAAGTCTGTAATTTTTTGTAAAAATACAGCGCAATCATTAATTTAAATGCGTCTTAGCTTAATGCGGGCATCTTGCCCACGTGATTTTTGGTGATTTATCAGTCTAGATTTTAGGAAAATGTATTCGCTAACCTTACATAAGGTCTTAAATATATAAAGACTAATCTCGATACTAGGAAAAACGAGCGTGACTTATTTAGAAGCAGCAGCCCAATTTTACAGTGAAGTAGCAGAAACACCGCAAGTTGGTTTGTGCTGCGTACAAAGTAGCCCTTTGCAACTACCAGGGCTGAAAATTTCTCCTCAAATGCAGGAAATGAACTATGGATGCGGGACTACAGTTCATGCAGCAGAATTGGTGAATCAGCCAACAGTCTTGTATGTGGGTGTCGGTGGTGGTTTAGAAGCACTACAATTTGCTTATTTTTCCCGTAAACCTGGTGCTGTAATTGCTGTTGATCCGGTTCCAGCGATGCGTGAAGCCGCAGCACGTAACTTAGTTATTGCGGCTGAAGAAAATTCCTGGTTTGATCCGAGTTTTGTAGAGATTCGGGAAGGTGATGCTTTTAATTTACCAGTTCCAGATGCTTCTGTAGATGTAGTAGCTCAAAATTGTCTATTTAATATCTTTGAACCAGCAGATCTTAAAAAAGCTCTCCAAGAAGCTTACCGTGTTTTAAAGCCAGGTGGACGTTTACTAATGAGCGACCCTATCGCTACTCGTGAAATTCCGCAACACTTGCGCCAAGACCAACGCTTACGGGCAATGTGTTTATCTGGGGCGTTAACTTATCAGGAATATACTCAGCATTTAGTTGATACTGGTTTTGGACAAATAGAAGTTCGGGCGCGTCGTCCTTATCGGTTGCTAGATTGCCAAACTTATAATTTGTCAGAACCTTTACTATTAGAAAGTCTTGATTCTGTATCCTTTAAAGTACCAATTCCAGAAGATGGTGCTTGCATTTTTACAGGTAAAACAGCTATTTATTCAGGTTCGCAAGAAATATTTGATGATTCAGCAGGTCATATTCTGCAAAAAGGTGTACCAGCAGCCGTATGTGATAAAACTGCTGCTAAGTTAGGCTCAATTCTACCTGAAGAAATCTTAATTACAGATTCAACTTGGCACTACACTGGTGGCGGCTGTTGCTAATTAATACTAGATTCAAGTAAAAAATGTTAATCCTCGCTTTGCTTTTAGCTACCCTATTTTTAGCTTACTCTAACGGTGCTAATGATAACTTTAAAGGTGTAGCTACTTTATTTGGTAGCCAAACAGTTAACTATAAAGTGGCAGTTTGGTTAGCTACATTAGCAACATTTGCTGGATCATTAGCATCTATTTTTTTAGCAGAGACGCTGTTAAAAAACTTTTCTGGCAAGGGGTTAGTTCCAGATGCGATCGCCAATTCCACAGAATTTCACCTAGCTGTTGCCCTTGGTGCTGGTTTAACAGTGATGATTGCCACACTCACTGGTTTTCCCATTTCTACAACTCACGGTTTAACTGGGGCGCTAGTTGGGGCGGGTTTAGTAGCAATTGGCACACAAGTTAATTTTGATAAGCTGGGAACCTCATTTTTTCTCCCCTTGTTAATTACTGGAGTTTAGACTAAGAAAAATTGACAAGCGTGATAGCTGAGTAATAAAAAATACCTCTGGTTGGCTAACTTGTTGTAACTAAGCAGCAGGTTTTGGTTGTTTTTGAGAGCGAGAAAAACCTTTCTTGACAACTGGATAGCGAATTTCTCGTTGGCGGGACTTACCCATAGGCCAGCGGGCGCGAGTTTCCTCGTCGTTTGGGAGCACTCTTCTGGTGTGCCAACCTTGAAGTCTAAAGTCCAGTTATGAGATTAAACGGCTTTTTTTATGCTCAAGATATGAATATAATTTCATATCAATAGCCGTTCAACTCAGAGGGAGGATGAGTAGTGAACCTCACCGATGTCTCATCTCAAACTTTTTGCGCTCGCAAGTTAAAAGTGTTGGCGGATACAACGCGGTTAGCTGTTTTG